>JAIORT010000100.1 GCA_021107975.1 Bacteroidales bacterium
AATTGGGCAAGATATGAAGAATACGACATCCCGGATTCTTACAGGACAATATTTATCTATAGTAATTCAACATCGCACGGAGATCCGGAAGATACACTTGCTTTGGCATTATATGAATTTCTTGATAAAGGTACCAATGAAAATCCTAAGAATATTTTTATGGCTTCCGATGAGCTTGCCAATTCAACACATGCATTAGGAGATTCCAGGCCACTTAGAAAGTTTTTCAGGGCATATTTACGCGGTGGATATTTACTGCCTGAAAATCCTCCGACTTGTGGAGGTACCGATGGAATTGGAGGGCCTGATACCTGGGAATACTCAAGTGGAAGTATAATTGGACTTCCAGGGTCTCCAATCGGAACTGAAGATATCGAAATCCCTGTTTATTCAAACAGCCCTGATAATATTTATAACGGGGATTGTCCAGGCACGTATGCAGGTGAAGTTACTAACCCCGGAATCAGTTCATGGGGCTCATACTTATTTGAAGACGGGCCTTTTTCCGGAAATGCTTATTCAAAAGGAAATGGTTGCGCAATTTGGCTTGATAACCTGATCTATAAATCATTCTTAATAAGTTTTGATATTTCACAGTTTACAAATGATGATGATATTAATAATATGATTCAGGAAGCATTAGATTGGTTCGGTGTTAATCCTTCTAAATCGGTTAGCTTAGACGTATTTCTTGAAGGTCCTTTCAACAGCACAGATACAGATATGAATACCGATTTGAATTCAGATGGATTAATTCCATTGGCACAGCCTTTTAATACCGCACCATGGAATTATACCGGCACGGAAAGTGCAACAAGCATTCCAAATGCCAATATTGTTGACTGGGTATTGGTCGAGTTTCGCGATGCAGTGGACGCCGGATCGGCAACTTCGGGTACTATGATTGCCCGGCAAGCAGCTTTTTTGCTTAATGACGGTTCAATAGTCGGATTAGATGGCGCTTCGGATCTGCAATTCAGTTACACGCCAATTAATCAATTATTTGTTGTTATCTGGCACAGGAACCATCTTGGAGTACTATCAGCTTATGCGCTTACAGGGTTTGGCGATGTTTACTATTATAATTTTACAAACGGACCAGATAAAGCTTATGGTACGGATGCACAAAAGTACCTTAGCAGCGGAATTTACGGAATGATTGCAGGAGATGTTGATGGTTCCGGATTAATTAATCAGGATGATAAAACGATTTACTGGGAACCGTCAGCCGGGACAACCGGCTATAATGGCAGTGATTTGAATCTAGATACAGAAACGGACAATAAAGATAAAGATGATTTTTGGGTTCCGAACCTTGGTTTAGGTACGCAGGTACCTTGATTAGTGTCCGTCCACAAAGTCTATAATTGAAATATTTTTGACACTAATTTAATTCGTGTAAATTGGTGAAATTCATGTCTTTTTGAAACTTTAATTATGAAAAAATTATTAATCTGTATCTTACCGTTATTCGTTATTATTTCGGTAAAATCTCAGACAACACTCGACACAGCAGTTAATTTCTCCGTAAAAGATGTTAATGGAAACACATTGAATCTTTTTAATATTCTGGATGAAGGTAAAATTGTTGTTATTGATTTCTTTTCTGCAAATTGTGGTCCTTGCCAGTATTACGCACCTGATATGCAATTGTCTTATGAAGAATTCGGCTGTAACGATGGAAATGTTTTTGTTATGGGAATTGATAAAGGTAACACTAACCAGGATGTACTTCAGTTCGACTCAATTTATGGAATACAGTATCCGAATGTAAGCGGTATGAATGGTGGCGGGAACCAGGTTCATAAAACCTATAATCTGCAATCAACACCAACTGTAGTTGTTATAGCTCCTGACAGAGTGATACTTGTGAAGCAGATATATCCGCCAGATTTTAATAATATTGTTGATTCCGTTTTGAATGCCGGAGGTATCCCGCAAGAATGTATTACTTCAATTCCGGAGTTTAAAAATGAAGAAATATTAACAATAAATCCAAATCCTGTTAAAGATTTTGCTTATTTGAATTTCGTTTTGGAATTTGGCAGAGAGGTTGCGTTTCAGGTTTATAACATTACAGGACAGAAAATAATTGAGTTTGAACCCGTTTACTATCCCCCCGGAAAATATTTTTTAAAGGCTGATTTATTAAAAGAACCCGAAGGCTTTTACTTTGTTCGGGTATTAGAAAACAATATAGTGATATCTACTAAAAAATTAATTCTGCTTAAATAATTCATATTAGCTTTTATTTTCCAGTTTATCCGGGTTAGGTATTGCAACAGAATGTTAAAGAAATTCCGTTATAATAAGTATTTCAGGTAATCGAGCATAAGCGGTATTTCCTTCGGATCAATACCGTATTTTAATAAAAAATATTTATCCTCCTTAAAGCTTGCGAGAAACGATTTTAAATTGTTATCCTGGCGATTTACAGACAGTTTATAATTTTTAAGAGCCGCTTTCCTGTTTCCCAGGCACCATTCAACATGCCCAAGATTGATAAAGTCATACTTATTCGCTTCTGTTTCAATCAAATTTTCATAGTATTTTTTTGCAGTTTCAAATTCCCCTAAAACAAACGAACACCAAGCAATCGGACGAAGCACTTTTTTATTTTCATCCGCTAAAAATTCAACTTTGAAATAATAATCAAGAGCCTTTTTATATTCTTTTAAATCAAGGTATGAATGACCAATATATGTTTGTATATAAAGATTATCGGGTTCAAGTTTTTCAGCTTCGAGATAGTATTTAAGCGATTCTTCATAATTTTCTAAATACCTGTAACATAGTGCAATCTTTTTTAAGTTCCAAGCCCTGTTTGCTTCATATAACTCCGCCTTTTTATAATAGTTTAATGCTTCTTCATAGTTTTTTAATTTCTGATAACAATAGCCTGCTTTTTCAAAAATCTCAAGACTGTTATCGCCTTTATTATTTAATATAAGATAAATCTCAAGAGCTTGTTCAAAATAATCCTTTTCAAAGAAAAACTCAGCGATATTTCGTAAAATATTATCATCTTTTACAAATATCCTGAAAAATTCACAGTTATAAAAATCAAACTTTAAATTGAAGATATCGAGAAATTCATTTTTGAGAGGATACAGTTTATAAAACCTGTACAAATCATGAATATACTGAGAAAATATAGATTTGATATTCGTTGACTTATTTAACAATTCATCCTCTTTTTGAAGCTCCTTGATCCCCTCCATCTCGGCATTGAACATTTCCATCATCATGCTTTTTTGCAACTCCGGCATATATTGCATGTTCAAACTAAATGAGTACTTATCGGAATTACACATAAAAAATGAGTTAGACAGTCCATCAAGAAAAACCGATGCATTAAAATTTTCTTTTTCTTTTTCCAAAGCTTCATTTACAACATAGTTATCTGTATGAAACGGTCTGAACCAATTGATTATCTCGTTGAAGAATTCGAAATGCTTCAATTGTGCAAAAGCGCTCATAAAAACATCCGCTCCTTCCATCTGGAGTTTAGATATTTCCTGAAGCTTATCCAGCAAATCGGGAGCATCTTCGAAAACTCTTTCCCAGTCAGGGTTTTTATCCTCCGTGAAATCACTCGATAAAATATTATCAAGATCGAGCTTGTCTTTTAATATAGGCTGGAATTTAACCATTTCGGGGATGATCTCCTCCTGTAGTTTTTTTGTAATCTTTTCGGTTTCTTTCGACTTTATTAACTGTATGGCAATAAGTTCAATATTTTTTTCAATATCAGTATTATGCCTGAGGGATTCAATTCTTTTTAAAACGGAAGGATAAAAACCCAATCTCTCATCATAAATATACAAGGTAAGGAATAGTCCGACTAAAGCTCTCTGCCTGATTTGATCATTCTTATTACGTGAATAATCTATCAGCAACTCTATTTTTTTCACATCGAAACACCTGAGAACACTTATGGTTAATGCACTTATGATTATTGATCTTTCATACCATGTAAAATTTTTTGCCTTCCATATCGAGCCAACTAATTTAACGTCTGCATCCTTGAATTTATCAGTAAGCCAAATCAGGTTAAAAATTCTTATCAGGGTTTCCTGGTGTTTATAATATTCCTCTTTCTCATTTTTAATGGTATCTAAGCTACTTTTCAAAATATCTGTTAATTCCTCGTTAAAGGCAAGGCTGTCAATACTATCTATGGCTTCTTCCTTAATCTGCTTGTACTCATTTTCTATCTTTTTTTTCAAGCGGTAAATATACTGGTCGCTTTCATTCATAAAGGCATACTGCAAAGCAATATCAGACAATTCAAGAATGGAAACCATTAAATGATTGTATATTTTCTCTCTTTCAGGATCCTCAATACCTTCAATAGTGTACCGTAACAAATTTTCATACGTATCATCCAGTGATTCATATTGGGAAATAAATTCCCCTTTTCTTGATTTGATTACCAGCTCTTTTAAAATTTCTAATGCGTCTTTTAATTTTTTATCAAAAACGCTTTTTTTAATTTTTTGATAATTACGTTCCAAAATTTTTTTATCCATATAATAAAATATTTATTCTACTAAAACCTAACTGGTTTAACTTACCAAGATGTTTAAATATATCAATCTAACAAGCAGTCAATTAAAGAAACCTGTCAGGTTTAGATTACTAATTTTTTAAAGTTTCATAATTAACTACTTTTTCAATTATAACCGAGTCATTTTCGGTATGGTATGATTTGGCATTTCCTGTTAATCGCAGTTGATTTTGTTTAGTATATAATGTACCCGAAAATGATGAACTCGTGCCGGCAAACGATACATAATAAGAATCAATTAAACTGCCAAATGCAGTTGAACTATAACAACCCGGCACACTAACTTTAACCATTAAATAGTTTTCCCCGGTTTCCTCTATTTCAATTGTAACAGGTTGATTTTCGACAGTTGAATTGTTATTCGCGTTATAAACATCGCAACTTCCCGCGAAAACACCTGCCCAGGAACCGACATTACATTCATAACAGCAATTCCAGTCGTCATTGCTCTCCTCCTTTTTACATCCGGATAAAGATAATACTATTACTAATCCCCAAATTAAAAAATAAGTAATTTTGATATTATTGAACATATTGTCGTAATTTAGCAGGTCTGTCTGTCAAAGATAATTAATATTATTATATAATAATTTGAAAAATGAAAATAAAAAGATTTTTTTGCCTGGTATTTGTTCCTGTTATTGTAATTACAATACTCTCTTGTGCCGAAGAAGATAATGATGATCTTATAGATGACAGGAATAAATTCATAGGCACATGGAATGTAAACGAAACCTGCACACGCGATTCATACTCAGTTGAAATATTAAAAGACCCATCGAACAGCAGCCAGGTTATAATAAAAAATTTTTGGCTGATTGGTTCCCATGAAAAAGCACCTTATGCAATCGTTGCAGGAAATAATATCAATATTCCTAAACAGCAAATGTGTGATAACGGGGCAAACGAAGTAAGCGGTAGCGGAACCCTTAGCAAAAATGAAAAAATAATCAATTGGGATTACACTGTTAATGACGGGGCTGATTTACATAATTGTAGTGCGACTTATGAGAAACCATAACTATTCTCTTTCAGCTTCACTTTTCATTATACTGAGCTTAGTAATAACGTCGGCATAGATATCGTCCATGACCTCAAAATCATGTTGATAATATTTAAAACTTTCGTCGAATCTTTCTCTTGTTATATTATGTTTTTCCATAATAGAATTGTACAGATAATATTTTTGGTTCTGTACCTCTTTCCCGCCTTTTTTTTGTTCTGATGCCATAACAGCATCAAAAATGTGCATATCCACAATAATATCAACCATTTCTTCCCTGGTAATTAAATCGTCAGGAGGTTTGATTTTATCCTCTACCCTTTCAGTGCAACTTGCCAGGGAGAAAAATAATAAAAAAGTTAATGATATAATAAATACTGTTTTCACTTTTCAGGCGAATATTTTATTTTATATTCATGGTTTAATCCGTCAATAATCTGCCGGGTAATATCGAAAGTGTCTTTTGCAAGCAAAATATTCCCTGCTGCATTATAACTTAAAACATAGTCGAAATTGTATATTTTGTTTACCCTGTCAAGATAATTTCTGACACTGTCTAACAAAACAACATTCATTTCAATTTCCTTTTTTGCAAGTTCTGCAGTGTATTTATCCTGTAATTCATATAGCTCCTGCTGTTTCATCATCAACTGTTCATATATTTGCTGAGCACTTTCTTGCGAGATGGCTTGTTTCTCAACCTGTTCCTGGAAATAAGTAGCATCTGTTTCAAGAGCATTTTGCTTTGCAGTAAAACTTGCATCCTTTTTTTGTTGTTCTTTTTCCAATTGGACGGTAAGTTTATTTACCAATTCATACTTCTCAAGAACTAAATCAGAATTTACAAAAGCTATGGAACCCGAACCGGAAGATACAGCAGGAACAAACTGAACTTGAGTATCTCCTTCGGTTTTTTCTTTTTTAGTAAAAAAAAGTACATAAAGCACAATTAACCCGATAAGAATAATTACATTGAGAATCAAACCCAAATTCCCTGCTTTGTTGTTTTTGTTTTCAATTTCTTCAGTCATAATAAAAATTAGTTATTTGTTATTAAGTCATTAGTGGTCATTAATAGTCATTCGCTTTGCTGTCATTCAATTGTAATTCAATAGAGATTAAAATATTATAGTATGCTACTATTAACTATTAACTTTTTACTTTTATCTTAATTCCCTACTTCCGACATAAATTTTATGCGCATAAGCCGAACCTCTTGTTCATTGAATTCATCTTCTCCCAATTCTCCCAATGCTTCTTCAATAGAATCAGTTTCGGCTTCATTAAAGTATTCATAAATTTCATCCTGGTGATATTCATCAACATATTCATTAATGTAATAATTGATATCAACTTTAGTACCCGATGATACTATTCTTTCTATTTCGGTTAATAGCTTGTCCACTGTTAAATTTTTGGTAAAAGCTATATCCTCAAGGGCTAATTTCCTGTCGATACTTTGAATTATGTAAACCTTGAGACCTGATTTGTTTATAACAGACTTAACAACCATGTCGTTAGGTCTTATGATTTCATTATCTTCAACATATTGGCTAATAAATTCCAGGAAGGGTTTGCCATATTTTTTTGCTTTACCAGAACCAACTCCTGTAATTTGTAACAACTCTTCTTCTTTTACCGGATACTGAATTGACATATCTTCGAGAGATGGGTCTTGGAAAATAACAAAAGGCGGTAAATTTTCCTTACGGGAAATATCTTTTCGTAAATCTTTTAATAATGCAAAAAGAACATGGTCGGTTGTGCTTGTTTTTGCTGCTCCGATACCAAAGAAATCATCATCTTCATCCGGGCTCTCATAATCATGGTCTTTTGTAAGCATGATTGAGAATGGCTTCTCAAGGAAATCTTCACCTTGTTTTGTAATTTTTAAAAGACCATAGTTCTCAATATCCTTTACAAGCAAATTTCTGATAAGGGATTGACGAATAACGGCATTCCAGAATTTATCATCATAATCCATTCCCCTTCCGAACGATTTAAGTTTATTATGTTTGAATGATTTAATTGTTGCCGTATTCTTACCAACTAAAATATTGATTAAGTGATTTGACTTAAAAAGCTGTTTCACTTCAAGAACTGCATTTAAAACAATTTTTACATAATCCTGTCCTTCAAATTTTTCTTTAGGATGCAAACAATTATCGCAGGCACCGCAATTGTCTCTATCATATTCTTCGCCGAAGTAATGAAGCAACTGCCTGTGACGACAAACTGATGATTCAGCATAAGACACGGTTTCCTGCAAAAGTTGTTTGGCTATTTCCTGTTCAGCCACAGGTTTACCTTTCATAAATTTTTCCAGTTTCTGGATATCATCATAGCTATAAAAAGTAATACAATTTCCTTCGCCATCATCTCTGCCTGCCCTGCCGGTTTCCTGGTAATATCCCTCAATACTTTTTGGAATATCGTGATGAATAACAAACCGTATATCGGGTTTATCTATACCCATCCCAAATGCAATGGTTGCAACAATAACTTCTACATCCTCCATCAGGAATTTATCCTGGTTTGTTCGCCGGGTTATTGCATCCAATCCAGCATGATAAGGTAAAGCCCTTATCCCGTTTACAACAAAAGTTTCAGCAAGCTCTTCTACTTTTTTCCGGCTTAAGCAATATACAATACCCGATTTATTCGGATGTTTCTTTATATATTTAATAATATCCTTAATTACATTTTTTGTTTTCGGTCTGATTTCGTAATACATATTAGGCCTGTCAAACGATGATTTGAAAACCTCTGCATTAAGGATATTTAGATTTTTTTGGATATCTTGCTGAACTTTAAGTGTAGCCGTAGCAGTTAAAGCCATTATCGGCACATCCTGTCCGATTGCTTCGATAATTGGTCGAATTCTACGGTATTCAGGTCTGAAATCATGACCCCACTCCGAAATGCAATGCGCTTCATCAACTGCGTAAAGCGCAATATTAATATTTCTGAGAAAATCAACATTTTCTTCTTTAGTAAGGGATTCGGGTGCAACATACAATAATTTAGTCTTGCCTGATAAAAGATCATCTTTCACCTGACTGATTTCAATTTTTGATAACGATGAATTTAAAACATGCGCTATGCCTTGTTCTGCACCGAAATTTCTAATTGCATCAACCTGATTTTTCATCAAAGCGATTAATGGAGAAATAATAATTGAAGTCCCTTTATTAATGATTGCCGGTAATTGGTAGCACATTGATTTCCCGCCACCTGTCGGCATAATAACAAATGTGTTTTCCCCCGCCAGTACACTTTTGATTATAGTCTCCTGGTTGCCTTTAAAGCTGTCAAAACCGAATATTTTCTTCAATAAATCGCGTAGTGAATAATTTTCTATTTTTACCATCGCCTCCTACATTCAATTAGTTAAATTGCGAATATTTTTCTTTTGCTAAGTTATAAAAAGAAAATGAAATAAAATAACCTGAAATTTATTTGATCCTCAATATATATATACAAATTTATAGAAAAAAATATTTTAAATACAAAATTATTTTTAATTATTTTTTTTAAAACCCTTATTTGTTTATTGTTTGTATTTTTGTAAAGTGCCGTTTGTACGGACTAATTTGCAAATTCAAATTAAAATAAAACAAAATTGAAATCAATAAAAGAAATAAATCAAATAGCCCAAAGGACTATAAATAATGAACTTAATGCCATTCAAAACCTTAAATCACAGATAACCGATGACTTTGCGAAAGCAGTTATGCTTATCTACGAGACGACAGGCAGAGTCATTATTACCGGGATTGGTAAAAGTGCAAATATAGCAACAAAAATTGTTGCAACATTAAATTCAACCGGAACCCCATCTATTTTCATGCATGCGGCTGATGCTATTCATGGTGATTTGGGAACTATTAGAAAAGATGATGTAATAATATGTATTTCTAACAGCGGTAATACACCTGAAATAAAGATATTGGTTCCGTTAATTAAAATCAGGAGTAATAAAGTCATTGCTTTTACCGGCAATCTGGATTCATTTTTATCAAAACAAGCAGACTATGTGATTAACACAACTGTTTCTATGGAAGCCTGCCCCAACAATCTTGTTCCAACTTCAAGTACTACTGCTCAACTTGTTATGGGAGATGCTCTGGCTGTTGCCCTTTTGGAATGCAGGGGTTTTACGGTAAACGATTTTGCCAAGTACCACCCGGGAGGCGCTTTAGGAAAGAAGCTCTATCTTAAGGTAGCCGACCTTTATATTAATAATGCTGTGCCGATGGTAAATGTAGATGATGATATTAAATCAACAATAGTGGAAATTTCTTCCAAAAGATTAGGTACTGCTGCGGTTCTAAATAATGGGAAACTTGTTGGTATTGTTACTGATGGTGACCTGAGGCGCATGTTAGAGAAAACCTCTTCAATAGAAAATATTAATGCAGGTGATATTATGACCCCGAATCCTAAAACTCTGGATAAAAATACACTTGTAATCGACGCATTGACCATTATGCGAAAAAATAACATAACCCAGATACTTGTTTTGGATGGCACTAAATATGTTGGAGTAGTACATCTGCACGATATTTTGAGAGAAGGTATTTTATAATATTCAACTGAATTTTAA
>JAIORT010000134.1 GCA_021107975.1 Bacteroidales bacterium
ATTTCCGGTTTTATTAGCCCGCCTTTTTAAATTCACACTTCCACAAATTTAATAGCTGATGCTTTAAAACCTACCCAAACATTAGAATTTTCCGATAAATTGAATTTATCAACGGAAGTTTGAGTAATAAGGGCTGAAATCTTTATCCCTGCATCTACCAATACTTCAACTCCATGTTTTGTCGGTATCATGCTAATAACAACTCCCTGGAGATTATTACACATACTTGTGTCAGTCTTATTTTTCGAAATAATTACATCTTCGCTTCTAAACATTACAAAGCCCGAAGTTTGTGTATGACCTGTTAAATGTGTAATTACAACTTTATTTTCAAGAATTACCTTTTTTTCTGTTTTGATAATAGCATTATAGAAATTCTTAACTCCTGTGAAATGCGCAACAAATTTTGATTTAGGATTATGAAACACTTCTTTTGGAGTACCTTCCTGCACAATTTTTCCATTATGAATAATGCCTACTTTATTAGCCAGTGCCATTGCTTCCTCAAAATCATGTGTTACATGAACTATCGTAATTCCTTCATTATTTATTTTCCGCAGTAAGCTTCGTAAACCATCACGTAACTGAACATCAAGAGATGCGAGTGGCTCATCAAGTAACAGGCAAACCGGCTCTAAAGCTAAGGTACGTGCTAATGCCACTCTTTGCAATTCTCCCCCCGAAAGTGTTCCGGGTTGTCTTTCCAGCAAATGGCTAATACTTATTTTCTCTGCCAATTCATCTATCTTTTCATTAATAGTTTTCTTTGTCAACTTTTTAGTTTTAAGAGCATAGCCTATATTATCTTTCACCGTGAGATGAGGGAACACAGCATGGTCTTGAAAAACAAGCCCTATGTTTCGTTTTTGGATTTTTTTATTTGTGATATTCTTTTTATTCAAAAATATTTCTCCCTTATCGGGAGTAATTAATCCTGCAATAATTTCAAGTATCAGTGATTTTCCTGCTCCCGATTTGCCTAACAGAACAAAATAATCTCTTTTATTTACCGAGAAACTAATATTGTCAAGAGTAAAATTTTTATATTGTTTTGATATGTTTTTAATTTCTAACATAAATTGCGTCCATCCATAAACCTTCTAAATGACACTAATTTCACGAATTAACACGAATTAAATTACTGAAAATTAGTGAAATCCGTGTCAAAGGTATAACAAATTATGACTTTATGGATAGACACTAATTTACTATTTATTTTTTGTTTTCTCTTTTGCCAACATTCGTAAAATTATAAAGAATATTAAGCAAACCAGAATAAATACAACCGATATTGGACGAGCATATTTTAATCCAAAAGCACCAAAGCGTTCATAAATTAAAACAGGTGTAACCATAGGATGATATGCAACAATTACTACAGCGCCAAATTCGCTCATTCCTCTTGCAAACATTAAAATCAATCCTGATACAATATTTCTCCATGCAAGGGGTAATGAAATTGTAAAAAACACTCTTGCCGGTGATGCTCCAAGATTTAAAGCAGCTTTTTCAAGTCTTTCAGGAACTGCCGCAAAACCGTCTCTTGCAGCATTTAATAAAAAAGGAATACTTACAAATGCCATTGCTACTGCTATTCCTGCCGGATGACCGACAAAATCCAACCCGAAGCTTGCTCCTACCCTACCAATAACCGAATCTCTTGAGATAAAACCTAATATCGCTATTCCGGCAGCAGAATGAGGAATTACAATAGGTAAATCAATTATACCGAGTACAAGGCGTTTCATTGGAAAGTCTTTCCTGGCAAGCAAATAAGCCATTGGTATTGCTGCAATTGCAAACACCATAGTTGAAACAAAAGATGTTGATAGTGTTAGCCAGATACTTTTTTGAACTTCCTTATCTTTTGTTGTTTCAATTATTTCAGATGATGAAGTATCTAATAACATTCCAAAAAGAGGTGCTACTATAAAAAGCAACACAATGCCACTAAAAAAAATAAAGATAAGATTTAATGTACTGTAGTTAGACTTCATCTGTTTAAAATTACGTAATACATTAACTATTTGCCACTTATTCGTCAGACCACTTCGCATACTAAAACGCATCCGAATGGACAAAGCAAACGCACAGGACAGTGGTCAGACGAATGCAAACATGAGTGTTTCATCGCTCTAAAACATATTGTTTCAACTCTTTTGGGATTTTGTTATAAGTTTTTGCAGGTGATGGCACTAATGATTGTTGCCCGTTTTTCTCCATTATTGCCATTCCTTTTTCACAAGTTAATAAAAACCCGACAAATTTTATTGCTATCTCTTTATTAGGCGCATTTTTAGGAATAGTTACTCCATATACTATGGGTTCTCCTTTTTTAGTTATTATTTCACCTGGTTTTTTTCCTGTAATATCAACCGTTACTGTTGCATATAAGCCGGCTAACTTTGGATTATTCAGATTAATACTATCTGGCAAAATTATATACTTTAATCCGTGTTGCTCTGCTACCGACCGATATAAAAAAATATAATCAATAACATTGGTTTCTAACAAACCTATTAAGTCAACTTCTTTTGGGCGAATATAATTTACATCCTTTTGCAATAGTTTTTCTGCCAAACCTGTTTGTTTGTAATATTTCTCTGCCAATTTACTAACTAAAACCGCCCTGTATCCGCAAGGGTCGGAGTTAGGGTCAGAACGTCCGAAAGCAACATTTTCATTCATTAAAATCTCATACCAGTTATCTTTATTAATTTTTGCATTAATACGTGATTTATTATGATAAACTATTACCATCTCATTACTGGCAAATTTAATGTTCCAATCTGCATATTCAGGAATTAACAAATTATCAATCACCTTGTAATCAGCCGACGCCATTACATCACATTCTCTGTTCAGGTCGGTGATTTTTCTTGCACACGTTCTGCTTCCTGCTGCTTCTAATACTACGTTAACACCAGGATTTTCTTTTTCAAATTCTTCTGCTATTTCCTTAAATGGAACCGACAAACTACCTGCATGAAAAATCATTATCTCTTCGCTACTGTTATTCTTATCACTTATATTACATGAAACGAAAATGATAAGAAACAAAAAATAAAAAATTCGTCTAACAATTTGTTTCACCATTACTTTACCTTTGATTTTCGGAATAATATATTGCATTTACGCCTTTTACAGCTCTGTCAGAAAAGAAATCACAACTTGGAAATAATCTAAAAATTCCATTATCAGTAAGCTCCGGATTACAAACTAACAATACCTCTGCCTGGTCGTTTCTATTGCAAATTTCGCTATATGTAAATACACTTCTGTATCCATCATCTGCTGCAATAACAAATAATCCTTCTTGTAATGATTTTTTCGTATGCTTAATTTTGTCGGTGAAGAAATCTTTTAAATAAACACCTGTAAATGGTTGTGTGCTATGAATTCCTCTTCCTCTGCCATAAAAAATTGTATGTAGAGTTTGCTCAGGTATTTCTGTTGGATTTGCAAAAAGGGTTTCAGCGATTTCATTTTCTAAATAAATATCAATTTTGGGTGAAAACAATGGTTTCTTACCTTTCTCAACTTTTAATGTTTTGTTGTATGATTTTACTGTAATTTTTACAGGATTACTGATATTCCTTTCTGTAATAAGGTCGCTTCCGATAACAAGCTTGCTTTCTGTTGGTAATTCCCAAAGTTCGTTTGTCTTAGACGGAACTATTCTCATCACTTTTGATGCGATAATAATTTCGTGTAAATGATTTGGATAATATAGTTCACCCCAGCTAATTACAACTTTTTCACCTTTGTCGTTTTCAACCTCAACAAACAAATCTATAATCGGCTTAAAATCTTTAGCATTTTTTTTATCCAAAACACGATCGTTCAAAATATCATAAAGCGAGTACCCATCATAGCGATAAGCCCCAACAAAAGCATCGCCCTGGTTATCTAAAACTGTTTCTTTTACAATAATACTATGTAAAGGTAAATCAGAGAAATCAACTTTTCCCGGGTTGGCAACTTCTCCTAAAACCTCAATATCTGATGTTTGCAGGTTATATGTTTCTGCATTATCATAAAAATTATTGGTAGCATCAACCGTATCTGCTTTTACTGCCAAACCACTGCTTTTAACACCCTGCTTTTTCTTTTTATTTTGGTTATTGCACGAAAAACTAAAAAACAGAATTACACTGATTACTGATAAATTAATTACTTTTTTCATAATACTTTTATTTATTTATAATTACTATTTTTTTTTATTTTCGGAGTGAACTCATTCTTTAAACTATAAAATTCGGACACAGAATAGATTTTAACTAAACCTTATCGCCTTTACCGGGCTGATTTTTGTAATTATGTAAGTTGGGATAACAAGCATTAAAGTACAGAAAATCAATGTACCGCTATTTATAACCAGAAAATGCGATAATTGAAGATTTACGGGTACTTCCGAAACATAATAGGATTCCTGGTTCAATTTAAATATCCCTGTTTTTATCTGAACCATACATAAACCAAGAGCTATCAGGTTGCCCCAAAGTAAGCCTTTACCTATTATATATACAGCGTTGTAAATAAAAATCTTTCGAATACTCTTGTTTTTAGTACCCAATGCTTTTAGAGTTCCTATCATATTGGTTTTTTCAAGGATAAGGATAAGAAGGGTGGAAATCATTGTAATACCGGCAACCATTACCATCAGGGCTATTATTATAATAACATTCATATCTTGTAACGAGAGCCATTCGAATATTTGCGGTTGCATTTGTTTTATTGTTTGCGAATCAAGTTTATAACCAATGTAATTGTAAACCAATTCACCCATTTTTTCTATTTTATCAAAATCATTGATAAGGACTTCAAAACCTCCAACCTGATCATCTCCCCATTTATTCAATTTTTGGATGTGGTAAATGTCTCCCAATACATACATCCTGTCAAATTCTTCCAGCCCGGTTTCATAGATACCGGATATTTTAAATTTTCTTCCGCGAGGCTGCAGCTCATCACTAATTATAAAATACATCAGGAGCGGGTCGCCGAGCTTTAGCTTAAGCCTTGATGCCAGGCTTTTTGAAATTATAACTTCATCGGTTTTTACAGAATCAGTAACTGTGAAATGCCTTCCTTCTGTTATTTTATTTTCGAAAAAAGACCAGTCATAATCGCTCCCGACACCTTTTAAAATAACGCCTTCAATCTGGTCATCTGTTTTAATAATGCCCGCCTTGTTAGCAAAAACCTGAATGTGGCGAATGCCTTCAATTGTATCTAAAAAAGGATAAAAGGGTTGATTTTTGTTAAGGGGTGATGCTTCATAAGAAGAATTAACTTCAAAATTGCTAATCTGTATGTGCGAGCCGAACCCGATTACTTTTTCCCTCACCTGTTTCTGGAATCCGGTAACAATGGCAACAGAAATAATCATCACCGACAATCCCAGCGCCACGCTAATCACTCCAAGTCTGACTATAGGTTTTGAAAAATTGGCTTTACTTTTTAAGAATATCCTGCTTGCTATAAAAAATTCGAAATTCAAGATGAATAATTTTTGCAAATGTATTAAATAAAATTTCCTAAATTTGCCCGTTCATTTATATTGATTCACAGTTTATGATAAAAAAAGTGAAAAACAGCGAAGATTTTGATTCGACCAACTTTATCGTTTTTCTCCACCAGTGGCGTAAACCTTTAATAATTATTACACTTGCTGCTTTTATTGCTTCCATTATTTTTTCTGCCCCTTTCTTTATTACTCCCAAATTCAAATCAACGGTAATAATGTTCCCAACATCAACAAATTCTATTTCTAAAGCGCTATTATCAAAAAATACAGATGAGAAGCAGGACATTTTACAGTTCGGCGAAGATGAACAGGCTGAACAAATGTTACAAATACTTAACTCAAATAAAATCGCAGACAGGATTATAGAAAAATATAATCTGATGGAGCATTATGAAATTAGTCCTGATTCTAAATATAAATATACCAAGCTTTATAAGGCTTATGAAAACAATATAACATTCAGACGGACGGAATACATGGCGGTAAAAATTACCGTACTCGATAAAGACCCAAAAATAGCAGCAGATATTGCAAACGATATTGCCGAGCTTTTAGATTCTACAAAAAGTGTAATGCAAAAAGGACGGGCTGTTAAAGCTTTTAAAATTGTAGAAGCCGAATATATTAAGCTTAAGAATGAAATTCAACAGATGGAGGACTCTTTGACTAAGCTCAGGGAATTCGGTGTTCATGATTATGAATCTCAGTCGGAAATGATAAACCGGCAATTAGCCATCGAATTGGCGAAGGGCAATAAATCGGGAATAAAAGCATTGGAAGCTAAGCTTGACGTTCTGGCTAAATATGGCGGACCTTATGTATCATTAAGGGATGCTCTTGAATTTGATAAAGAAAAACTTAGTGAAGTAAAAATTAAATACGATGAAGCAAAAATAGATGCCGAAGAAGTCTTGCCTCAAAAATTTATTGTTAACAATGCTTATGAGGCTGAAAAAAAATCTTATCCTGTTCGGTGGATAATTGTATTGATTTCAACAATTTCAGCGTTTATCCTTGCAGTATTAGTATTGGCTGTTCTGGATAGCCTTTCGAGATACAGTAAAAAAAAAAGCCGGAAATTAATCTGAGCTTTTTAGAAATTGACAGGCACATTGACAAATTAAAATCATTATTTACGGTCAGTTTTATTGACAATAAAACTGACAGGCAACTTAAGCAAAAACAACCTGAAAAAAAAGAAATAACTAAGCATCGGAAATCATTATTTAAAATAAAAATAAATATGGATAGCCAATTTTATCAAATTAACATACTGAAGCTGTTACTAAAATGGAAAATACATCTCGCTGTTATAGTTGTTGCAGCAGTGATTTTAGCAGCTATTTTCTCAGGTCCTGCTTTTATAACTCCCAAGTTCGAATCGTTTGCAATAATGTATCCTGCAAATATTGCATCTTATTCCGATGAAAGTGAAACAGAGCAAATGCTCCAGATTTTACAATCGAGAGATATAAGAGACAGTGTTATAAAAAAATTCAACTTAGCCGGGCATTATAAAATCGACAGTTCATACAAATACTTCTATACTACACTAATTTATGAATATTCGCAAAATGTAAAAATAAATAAAACACCGTATGAGGGCGTCAGGATTGAAGTATTAGATAAGAACCCTCAAATTGCATGTGATATGGTGAATGCTATAATTGATTTTTACAACAAAAAAGTCAGAGTTCTGCATGAACAAAAATTCGATGAAGTAGTAAAAATGTACGAACGTGCTATTGCAAAAAAGAAAGAATGTCTCGATAGTCTTGAAAACAAATTTTATGAGCTTAGTACTCAATATGGCTTACTTGATTACGGGAGTCAATCCAGAGAAATTGCAAGGGGCTATCTCAGGACAATTGATGGTTCGGGTTCTTTAAATATAAACACAAAAGAAGTATTAAGACTTAAAGAAAATATTGAAAAAAAAGGTGGTGAATTTATTTTAATACAGACTCTTTTGAGTAATGAGGCGGTAAAATTCGCCGATTTAAAGAGAGACTATGAAATAGCTTATATGGACTTCGACAGAAAATATACTTATGTAAATATTATCACTGAGCCATACGTGGCAGACAAAAAAGCTTTTCCCGTCAGATGGTTAATAGTCGTTATATCAGCCTTAGCCTCGTTCTTTATAGCTTTTATTGTTATTTTAATAATAGAAAATTATAAAGGAATGGCTAAAGGTTCATAAGGCAAAAAATTTTCCTCACTTTGACTGAAAGAAGTAAATTAATATGGGTCTATCTGTTAAGCGGTTTATTTATCGCGATTAATACCATTTTAGTTGTTAATCATTTTTACTGGGGGGCGTTATTGCCGGTAATACTTTTAATACTTATTTTATATTTTGTTTCGCTCGATAAAATTATTTTACTCATCACTTTTCTCACTCCCCTTGCTATTAATATCAGGGATATAGATTTAGGATTTGCCGTTTCTTTGCCTACCGAACCTTTGCTGTTTGGAGTACTTGTGTTTTTTATCATAAAAATATTATATGAAGGTAAGTACGATATAAAAATATTAAAACACCCAATTACGATTGTTATTATCTTTAATCTTATCTGGATTATATTTACCTGCATTACCAGCGAGATACCGATGGTTTCTTTCAAGTATTTAATAGCCAGGCTTTGGTTTATTATCCCATTTTACTTTTTTGCAATACTGTTATTTAAAAAATACAACAACATTAAGCTGTTTATCTGGTTATATGCCATCCCATTTTTAATAGTGATATTTTATACACTTTACCACCATTCGCTTAGGGGTTTCGACGAGGAATCAGGACACTGGGTAATGACACCATTTTATAACGACCATACGGCTTATGGCGCAATCCTTACATTATTTATACCTTGTCTGCTGGGTTTTACATTTAATAGACAATACAGCATAAGCACCCGGTTTATATCATTTGTTTTCTTTACTATTTTTACCATTGCCCTGATATTATCATATAGCCGTGCAGCATGGATAAGTCTGACCATAGCAACAGTTGTCTTTATAATAATTATATTAAAAGTAAAATTCAGATATGTATTATTATCCGCTGCATTACTAGTAAGTTTGTTCTTTGTTTTGCAGCAACAAATTTTCGATAAACTTGAACAAAACCAGCAAGATTCATCTGCTAATTTTGTCGAGCACGTTCGATCAATATCTAATATTACATCCGATGCATCAAACCTGGAAAGAATAAACAGGTGGCAATCTGCCCTGCGGATGTTTAATGAAAGACCATTCTGGGGCTGGGGTCCGGGAACTTACCAGTTTTTATATGCACCTTATCAAAGGTCAAAAGAAAAAACCATTATCAGTACAAATGCAGGCGATTTGGGCAATGCACACAGTGAGTATTTAGGACCTCTTGCCGAGAGTGGGATAATTGGAATGCTCTCGGTAATTCTAATTGTTGTTTTCGCAATTTATACAGGATTAAAAGTTTACCGAAAAGCGGTTAATCGAGAAATAAAAATAATCAGCCTCACAATTGTAATAGGATTGATTTCTTACTTCGTTCATGGCTTTTTGAATAATTTCCTTGATTCTGACAAGGCTTCAGTACCTGTTTGGGGATTCATTGCAATTATCGTTGCTTTAGATTTGTACCAAAACAATAAAAATGAAACAAAAATTAAAATAAATTAAGGATATAGATTTTTGCATTGTTAATTATTTTATATAATTGCTTGGATAATAAAATATTTTATATATTTGCAGCGCATTTAATTCCCTAATGAATTTCGTAAATAATTTTTCTTCATACGTAATAATGTTACTGACAAATTTGTTGGAGATACACTAAAGCAGGATAGATAATTCAAACGTTTAAAATATTTCCCATATAATATTAATCCATAAATAAGTTATTATTAATACTTTTTTAACGAACACATTTTAAAAAATCAAAAAATTAATCTACATGTATGATATAATTGAGCTTAATGGAAAATTGGTGTCTGATTTAAGAGAGATTGCAAAAAAACTTCAGATTGTTAAGTACGAAGGTTTAAAGAAACAAGATTTGGTCTATAAAATTTTAGACTACCAGGCTCTTCATCCTTCACAGGAGGTCATTGATAAAGAAAAAAAGGAAAAGAAATTCAAAGGTAAAAGAAAACGAGTTAAAGATGAACCGGTAAAAAAAGTAGCTTCAACTAATATATTTGACAAAACATCATCAGTATCAAAAAAGGAAGATACAAAAAAATCTGATACGGATTTGTTCACGGAAATACCTGAAGCTGCAGTAAAGAAAGATGAGCCTGATGTTCCAAAAACAACTGATAGATTGGAAGGAGAAATACTCTCAGGTAATAAAAAGCCGGAGGATAAAAAAGAGCCGGAGGATAAAAAAGAGCCGGAGGATAAAAAAGAGCCGGAGGATAAAAAGGAGCCGGAGGATAAAAAGGAG
>JAIORT010000707.1 GCA_021107975.1 Bacteroidales bacterium
TTGAACCAGGGACACCAGGATTTTCAGTCCTGTGCTCTACCAACTGAGCTATGGTACCTTTTATATTGATTATTTTCGATTGACAATTTTTTATTGAATTAATCAAATAATAGCGTTCTGCCTTAATTCTTTTGTCAATCAAAAATCCCTGTTAATTATGGGGATGCAAAATTAATTAACATTTTTCTAAATTAGAAAAATTTTTAAAAAAAAACTTCAATCTAATCAAAACACTGACTATTAAACTTGTGAATCAATTATTGTCGTATTTTTGCACAACCCGAATCAGCTTTTTTATCAATCATTAAGCTAACTCTTGATATGAAACTCGTAATCGACTACGGTAATACACTCATTAAAATAGCTTTGTTCAGAGATGAATCAATGATTGATCTCCGTTTATTAAATAATTTATCATCCGAACAGTTAAACATGCTTATCGGTGAATTTGAATTTAAAAATTCGGAATACAAGCCAATCGAATATGCTATTTTTTCATCAGTAGTAAATTATGCCGATGATATAAAAAACATACTAAGCAATAGATTTAATTTTATTGAACTAAATTTTAGAACTCCATTGCCTGTTACGATTAAATATAAAACGCCTGAAACACTCGGAAATGATAGAATTGCAGCCGTGGTTGCTGCTTCCGGTTTGTTTCCATCAACCGATTTACTCGTAATTGATGCCGGCACCTGCATTACTTATGATTATATTAACTCAAAAAGGGAATACATTGGAGGAGGAATTACTCCAGGTATTGACATGCGATTTAAGGCGCTAAATAATTTTACCGGCAAACTGCCGTTAGTTAGTAAAACCGATAATGCTGAATTAACAGGTAATACAACACAAGGATCAATACAATCGGGCGTTTTAAACGGCATCATTGCTGAAATTGATGGAATTATTGACAGATACAAACACGAATTCCCATCAATAAAAATAATTTTTTCAGGTGGTGATGTTAATTATTTTGATAGGAAACTAAAAAATGACATCTTTGCAGTTTCAAATTTAGTATTGAAGGGATTGAACATTATTTTAGACTACAATGTGGAAAAATAAATTTATACGATTATATCTTTCATCTGTAATAATTTTAATTACTATACAAACCGAAGCCCAGCCGGGATTAAGCTCACCTTACTCAAATTTTGGTTTAGGTTATTTAAGCGACGGTAATAATATTCGCAACAAGTCAATGGGGAGTATCGGCATTGGAACACGTGATTGTTATACTATCAATGTTTATAATCCGGCATCATACACCGCATTCGACAGCACATCTTTCGTTTTTGAAGGTGGCATCGTCGGGCTTTATAACAAATTAAAAACAAATACAATAAATGAAGAAATCACAACAGGGTCGATTAGTCACTTATTGTTTGGTTTTCCGGTTACAAAATGGTGGAGAAGCAGTTTTGGACTGTTACCTTTTAGTAATATTGGATATAATGTTGTTGATTACGAATACAAAAATAATATAGGAAATACTCAATATGAATATGAAGGAACAGGAGGTATTAGCCGGTTTTTTTGGGGTAATGCATTTAAACCTGCAAAGTTCCTTTCATTTGGTATTAATGCGTCATATCTTTTCGGTACTATCGACAGGGTGCAAACTGTTGCTTTCCCAGATTCCCTATATCTGATAGGCACTCACGTAAGTAATTCCATTACTATAAGAGATTTTGATTTTGATATAGGAATCCAAATCCATACTGAACTCAAAAAAAACCTTAAACTAATTGTAGGAGGAGTATTTCATCCAAGAATAAATCTTAATGCAGAAAGAAATTACCTTGCCCAAACATATCTTAGAAAAATAAATAATGTTGAAATATTCAGAGATACAATAGCATATACTCCGGAAGAAAAAGGAACTATTCTGATACCGATAGGTTTTGGATTAGGGTTCTCACTTGTTAGAGAGGATAAATGGCTCATCGGCGCTGACTATAAACACGAAAACTGGAAAGAATTTAAAAGTTTCGATATTAACGATTCATTATGTAATAGCAATACCTATGCCATTGGTTTACAATATACACCGGATAAATATAGTATTACTTCATACTTAAAAAGAATAGATTACCGTATTGGCGCACGATATTCTCAATCATATCTCGACTTGCGGAATAAACATATCAACGGGTTTGGTATAACATTTGGAGTAGGTTTACCTTTAAGAAGTGTTTCTTTTCGAGGTACAAAATCAATGTTGAATCTTGGCTTTGAAATCGGACAAAGAGGTACAACTGTTAACAATTTAATACAGGAGAATTATTTTAAAATTTATTTTGGCGTTTCAATATACGAATGGTGGTTCATAAAAAGAAGGTATAATTAAACCCGTTTCCAACCTGAGGTTCTGTAATTGGAAATTCGGGGTTTAAAAATAATTGTATATATTAAAAATTAATTACTTAAATTTGTTTTGTAATAATTTAAACTTAAAGTGTTTAATTCAATATAGTATTTTATCATGAAAAAGAAATCGGTTTTATTATGTAGCTTTATTATTTGTGCACTGTTTTTTAGTGTTTCTCAAGCGCAGGAAAGTTCAAAATATGGAACAGACAGCGTTACATGTGTAATGAATAACTCACTGTATTACGAATTTTTTAAGCAATGGAAACAAAGCAATTATAAAAATGAAGCCTGGGTTGATGCAGTGGCTCCCTGGAGATGGGTTTTTAAAAATTGTCCAAAAAGCACAATAAACATTTATTTGCACGGTGAGAAAATTTTAGACAAATTGATCAAAACCGAAACCGATAAAGGGAAAAAAGACAAGCTTATTGATACTTTAATGATGATGTACGACAAAAGGATTCAATGTTTTAATAAAGAAGGTTATGTGCTGGGTAAGAAAGGTGTTGATTTGTACAAATTACGTCCATCTGCTTACGAAGAAGCATACAATATATTGAAAAAATCAGTTAATCTTGAAAAAAACAAATCAAACGGGCCAACACTAATCTATTATTTCAGGGCTGCCGAAAAAATGGTTAAGGCTGGAAAGGCTGAAAAAATTATCCTTGTTGATATTTATGACAAAACAAGTGAGATAATTGATTTTAATATTAAGAAATACCAGGCAGAGAATAATCAGAGAAAGGTAACAAACTGGGAAAATATCAAGGGTAATATCGAACTTTCATTTGAACCTTATGCAACCTGCGAAGATCTTATCAGCATTTATACAATTAAATTCAATGAAACTCCCAATGACGTTGATTTACTTAAAAAAATTACTAAAATCCTTGACAAAAAGAAGTGTACGGATTCTGACCTGTTCTTCCAGGCAACCGAAAACCTTCACAATGCTCAACCTACTGCAAAGTCTGCCGAGTTAATGGGGAAAATGTATATTATGAAAGAAGACTATAAAATAGCGGCAGATTATCTAATCCAATCTGTTGAACTTTGTGAAGATGATAATGACAAAGCAGATGTTCATTACTTATTGGCATATGTATATTTTCAGCTTAAAAAATATGTCTCTGCAAGAAATCATTGTTATGAAGCGATAAAATTAAGACCTAACGACGGTAAACCATATATTTTAATTGGTGATATGTATGTTGCCTCTGCTAAGAGTTGCGGCGATAATGATCTGACCAGCAAAGTTGCATATTGGCCTGCCGTTGATAAATACATAAAAGCAAAAAATATTGACCCTTCTGTTGCTGATATTGCAAAGACAAAGATTAACACATACTCGCAATATTTCCCGGTAAAAGAAACTATTTTCTTTTACGATCTTAATGAAGGTGATACTTATTTTGTCGAATGCTGGATAAACGAAAATACTAAAGTCAGAACATCGGATTAACTCAAGTGGATTCATCAGGATATTCCAAGCATAAAAAGATTATTTTAAAAGGCATTATTATATATATTTTTATAATAATGCTTTTTGCTTGTGAAAACGATATTAAAACCTTAAACTCTTATACACAGGTTGATTCATTACCTCTTGAATTAGCCTACGACATTGAGGTGATTTATAGTGATTCCGGCAAGATACAAGCTTGTCTTGAAAGTCCATTAATGAAAAGATACGAGGAAGATGGCTCATACCTTGAATTTCCCGATGGTTTTAAAATTATTTTCTATGATTCGCTGAAGAAAAAAAAATCACAAATTACTGCCAAATACGGGATCAGTTATGAAAAGAAAAAAATAATGGAGGCAAAAAACAACGTTGTTGTTATTAATACTGTAAAAAATGAACGCTTAGAAACAGAGCACCTGGTTTGGGATCACAGAAAAAAAATTATTTATTCGGATGTGTTTGTTAAAATAACAACACCTGACGAAGTGATTTATGGAGACGGGCTTTATTCCGACCAGAATTTTGACAGCTATACTATAAAAAATCCGACAGGTGAATTTAGCATAAATCCCGATGAGCAGTAAATGTATTAAAAGTAACTATATTATGCGAATCAAGGGTTAAAAAAAATAAATGAATATCAGTACTTTATATTTCTGTTTCAAGTTTCAGGTTTCAGGTTTCAGGTTTCAAGTTATTGTCCTGCAACTTGCAACCCGAAACCCGCACCAATAATGATGATTGGGACGCAGAAAATTTTCCATACGATTTCAACTCTTGATTGACATATATTATTATTTAATATAACCGAAATATACAAACAACAAGAAAAAACCTACATGGATCTTTGGCTAATAGTAATAATAACACTTGTTTTTTCTGCCTTTTTTTCAGGAATGGAAATAGCATTTATCAGTTCAAACAAATTAAAGATTGAACTCGATAAAAACAAAGGTTTGTTCTCAGCAAAAATTCTTGCCGGATTCATTAAAAATCCTTCAAAAATACTTGGAGCGTTATTATTAGGTAACAATATTGCATTGGTGATTTATGGTATTGCCATGGCAAAAATCCTTGAGCCTGTTATAATCAATATTTTAACTCTTCATTACGCCTCCGAATTTTTAATAGTAATCATCCAGACTATAATTTCAACACTGCTGATTTTAATAGCCGCTGAATTTATTCCAAAAGCTTTATTCAGGATAAACCCAAATGCCATATTAAACTTTTTTGTTTTACCTGTTAAATTGTTCTACTGGATTTTTTATCCCTTTATACATTTGTTGATAGGAATTTCGGAATTTATCCTGAAAAAATTGCTTAGGCTTGAATTTTCAACTCATGGATACACTTTCAGTCCTGTTGATCTTGATAATTACCTGAAAGAATTTTCTCCTGACAGAAAAGAAAAAAACGAAGTAAAGCAAGAAATCCAGATGCTGCAGAATGCAATCGATTTCAGAAATGTAAAATTAAGGGAATGTATGGTTCCCCGCACAGAGATAACTGCCCTCGAAGAAAATAACAGTATTGAAGAAATGAAGAACAATTTTATCGAATCCGGTCATTCGAAAATACTGATTTATAAAGATACAATTGATAACATCATCGGATTTGTACATTCATCCGATTTGTTTAAAAATCCTGAAAATATAAAATCCGTTACACATTCCATACCTATTGTGCCGGAAACTATACTGGCAAATAATGTTTTAAGTATGTTTATTAAAGAACATAAAAGTATAGCCATTGTTGTGGATGAATTTGGCGGAACTTCCGGTGTGGTAACTATGGAAGACATTATTGAAGAAATATTCGGTGAAATTGAAGATGAATATGATATGGAAGAACAAGTAGAGCGAAAAATAAGTGATAATGAATTCATATTTTCAGCTCGCCTCGAAATTGATTATATAAATGAAAAATACCACATCGGTCTTCCTGAGTCGGATGATTATGAAACCCTGAGTGGATTAATTATTGAAATACATGAAAGCATTCCAAAGGTAAATGATGAAATCAGGCAAGACCCTTTCAGGTTTATTATTACCCAGGCAAGCGAAACCAGGATTGAACAAGCTCATCTGATTGTTGAATTGCCGAATAGTTAATTTTTTTTTCCATTGTTTGCACTTCTACAAGCCGGCGTTCGACCGGAAAAGTTAGCCCGATTTTTGAAACAATATATTTCTTTTCAACCCTTTATACTTCGTCCTTTTAACAGGCGAATCCTTAAAAATTCTATCGAATTGTTTCTCTGAAAGATTTTCCCAATCGGGTTTTCGCATTTTTAATAATTCGGCAGATGGTTCAAATTCAGGCTCATTATGAGGTTTTGAGAATCGGTTCCAGGGACACACGTCCTGGCAGATATCGCAACCGAAGATCCAGTTGTTTAATTTCCCTTTGAATGTATCAGAGGTTTTTTCATCCTTGTATTCAATCGTTAAATAAGAAATGCACTTGCGGGCATCCAGTTCATAAGGTTTCAGTGCACTTGTAGGGCAGGCATCAATGCAGCGGGTACAAATTCCGCAATGATCAGGAACTCTATGCTCGTTATACTCAAGTTCCAGATCGGTGATTATCTCAGCGATAAAAAAATACGAGCCATGTTTTTTAGTAATAAGATTGGTGTTTTTCCCGATCCAGCCTAAACCCGCCCTTGCTGCCCAGGCACGGTCGAGCACCGGCGCCGAATCAACAAAAGCACGGGAATTAAACTCACCTGTCTCTTTATGAAGGAAATCAATCAGTTTCTTCAATTTTTTTTTCATGACAAAATGATAATCCTTGCCATATGCATATTTAGAAATTTTGTAATTATTTTCTTCAGATATTATTGTTTTTGGGTAATAATTATAGAGAACGGAAATAATTGATTTGGCATTTTCAAATAATTTGCGCGGGTCGGTTCTTTTCCCGAAATGGTTTTTCATGTATCCCATTTCTCCGTGGAACCCTTTCTTCAACCAGCTTTCAAGCCTTTTTACATCTTCTTCAAAAAACTCAGCTTTTGATACAGCACATGCAAAAAACCCTAATTCCTTTGCTTTTGATTTTATCAGTTGATTTATATGATCTTTCGATAGTTTATTCTTCTTTTTGGCAGTCATTATAAGAAATGATAAAATGATTTGTTGCATTCGTCTGACCACTGTCCTGTGCGTTTGCCTTGTCAGTATAGATGCGTTTTAGTATGCGAAGTGGTCTGACGAATATTTACAGTCAATGTATTACTAAATTTTAAACAGATTAAATATTTTAATTACCTTTTAAAACTGAAGTGTAAATTTTATCCCTCCGTTCGGGCGGGAGCCAATCAGTCCTTCATAAATAGCCGGTTGTAATTTAAGTGTCAGGTTTTCATCAACTTCCCAGGTAAACAGGTGTGCATCAACCGCCGCGTCAACAACATTTAAAAGGTACCAAACACCAGTCAGAATGTAGCACAAATCGCGATTGCGGCGATAATAGTTCTTTGCACTCAATAATGATTCCGTATTATATTGTTCTTCATACTTATTTATCGGTGGCAGCGAATCAACGTTTGTTAATGAGTGATAATAAGCATCGCGAAATTCTTTATATTCTTTATTATTAAATTTAATAAAATAATATAATACACCGAAACCGGCATATACTAAGGGAATTTTCCAATATTTTTTATTATATGCCTGACCGAGACCAGGAAGTACTAATGAAAATAAAGTTGCTTTTTTCGGCGAATGTATTTTAAGATTTACTGTATCCACCGTTTCAATTTCAGCATGGATCGCAAGCGAATCAATCGTTTCGGTATTCTGGCAGATGCCTGTTTTAATAATAAAAAAAGCTATTATCAGGTTTAAACCAAAAACACGAATAAATAATTTATTTACAATGTGGTTATTGAGTATTTGCATAATATATTTCACGAAAGCCAAATTTCAATCCCGAATCCCGTCCCGAAGCTTCGTGATTTGGGACAAGACGCAACGGAATAGAATTATTATTCATTTTTCGAGGATTGAAATTATCCCGTCAAATTCTTTTTCCGATTTGAATGGAATAACGATACTTCCTTTACCTTTATTATTTCTCCGTATTTCTACTTCAGTGTCAAAATGAACAGACAGACTGTTTCGGATTGTTGCATGTTTTTCAGGAAGAGGTTTTAATATTGTTTTCGAAATAGATTTTTTATGCCCGTTCGTTTCTTGTACTATACGTTCTACCTGCCTTACCGAAAGGTTCTTTTCAATTATCTTTTTTAATATTTTTAATTGAGTTTCTTCATTTTCAAGGCTTATTAGCGCCCTTGCGTGTCCCATTGAAATTTTATCCTCTTTCAAGGCAACCTGTATTTGAGGAGGTAGCTTTAACAACCTGATATAATTAGTAATGGTGGTGCGGTCTTTACCAATTCGTTCACTAAGTTTTTCCTGTGTGATATCACATTCTTCAATCAATCGTTGATAACTGATGGCTATATCAAGCGAATTCAGGTCTTCACGATGTATGTTTTCGATGAGTGCCATTTCGAGCATCTGCCGGTCATTTGCCACCCGTATGAATGTTGGAATGTCTTTCACTCCTGCTAGCAAAGCAGCCCTGAATCTTCTTTCACCGCAAATTAGCTGGTACTTATCGTATCCTAATTTCCTGACGGTTACCGGCTGAATAATTCCTTGTTCCCTGATTGATATTGCAAGTTCTTTTAATGATTCGTTTTCAATATTATTCCTAGGCTGGAATGGGTTGGCTTCGATTTTTTCCAGCGGAATATTAGCAATAGCGCCTGCTACATAGTTGCCTGATATATCGCTCGATGTAATATCGGTTTCCGGGCTTTCGAGTATGGCGCTTAATCCTCTTCCCAGGGCAGATTTTTTAGCTTTCATGTATGATGTTGATTTGTTTATCTGATTCTTTGATACTTGTCATTCCGTTTTTCTGGAGTATCTCACGGGCTAAATTCAGGTAGTTAATTGCGCCGGTGCTGTCGGCATCGTGCATTATTATGGTTTCTCCATGGCTGGGAGCTTCTCCTAACCTTGTATTTCGGTGAATAATCGTTTCAAATACCATTTGCTGGAAGTGCATCTTTACTTCCTCGACCACCTGTTTAGCCAACCTAAGCCTTTGATCGAACATGGTGAGTAAAATACCTTCAATATCGAGTTCCTGATTTAAACGGGACTGTACAATTTTGATGGTATTAAGCAGTTTTCCTAATCCCTCAAGGGCAAAATATTCGCATTGAACAGGGATCATAACCGAGTCGGCTGCTGTGAGGGCATTTATCGTAATAAGTCCGAGAGAGGGTGAACAATCGATGATAACAAAATCGTAATTATCTTTTACTTTGTTTATTACCTTTCGCATCATTTTTTCACGATTAGGCAGGTTGATTATCTCGATTTCGGCGCCAACAAGGTCAATGTGAGCCGGGATAAGATCAAGGTTGGGAGTTTCGGTATTTAAAATAATATTGCCGGGTTCAACTTCATCTATAATACATTCGTAAATACTTGTCGTAATATTCCTGGGATCAAAACCGACTCCGGAGGTGGCATTAGCCTGCGGGTCGGCATCAATGATCAGGGTTTTGTGTTCCAAAACGGCAAAGCTGCCGGCAAGATTAATTGCGGTTGTTGTTTTACCGACTCCGCCTTTTTGATTTGCAATAGCAATGACTTTTCCCATGTTTATTTTAATTAGAAAAGTTATTTTTTAAATGAGTAATTATACTAAAACGCATAAACTTTGCAATTTTCTAATAATTTAGCTGCATAGTTTTAAATAAACTACAATTAGAGAAATTTGCATTCCCGTTCAGTATCAGTTTACAAAAGTACAATATTAACCTCCATTTGGCGTAAAGAAAATATTAACAATTACAGGCATTCTGTTAATATCTTGGTGAGAAATATAAATAAAAATTAAGAAAATAAAGGCTGTTCATTAAGATGAACAGCCTGATATTCTTATGTATTTCGTTTTTATTCTTTGGTTTCTTCTTCCGATGTTTCAGTAGTTTCAGTTTCTTCTGTAACTTCTGTGGCTTCTGTGG
>JAIORT010000538.1 GCA_021107975.1 Bacteroidales bacterium
TGCGGAAGGGTTGTTATAAAAGATAATGTAGAAATAGGCGCTTGCTGCACTATTGACAAAGGCGTTTCAGGTGATACTATTATTGATGAGTACACAAAATTTGATAATCATATCCAGATTGGACACGACACTTATGTAGGTAAAAGATGCCTTTTTGCATCGGCTGTTATCATAGGTGGCGTTTCAAAAATTGAGGATGATGTTACTTTATGGGGACAAGTTGCTATTGACAAAGACCTGACCATAGGAAAGGGCGCTGTTATTTTGGGGACTTCTGCTGTTGGTAAAAGCCTTGAGGGCAACAAGGTATATTTCGGTGCGCCTGCAATAGAAGCCCGTAAAAAATGGAAAGAACTGGTGATGATTAGAAATTTACCGGAGATTTACGAAAAACTAAATAATATTACAACAGGTGCCTGAAGGGCAATAAAATCCACTCAAAAAACTTCTGTATTGCCGAACGGCGAAGCCATATTTCATAATTAAATTCTTCGCTATTGCTAAGGGTTTCTTTGATATGCTTATCTATTTGATCCAGTACATTTTTCTCCTGGCTTACCACAACTATCTCGTGCTGATACCTGAAACTTCTGTAGTCAAAATTTGGTGAGCCGATCGAAAATACATCTTTATCCACCATCATCATTTTCGAATGGAGGTTGTGTGGCACATAAAATATAATTTTTATCCCGTTTTTATGTAATGGCCCCAGATACCTGTTTCTAAGAATATTAATCAATCCAACGTCGGAATGTTTTGGCATAATTACTTTTACGTCCACACCTCTTTTGGCTGCATCGCTCAATGCTTTTCTTACAAGGAAGCCCGGCAGAAAATACGGTGTCTCGATCACAATTTCATTTTTAGCATTTCTGATCAATTCAATAAACCTTTTTCTTATTCTTTGTTTAGTTAAAGAAGGAACATCCCTGATAATTTCGTAATTATCCTGAGTAATCTTATAAATTTTAATCAGTTTTTCTAAAACATATTTATTATAGATTTTAAAATGCTGGAGAAATACTTTTTTAAAAGAGGTTGTCAGTTCCGATTTGATCCTGAGCATTGATTCACGCCAATTAAGCGAATAATCAGTGAGGTTTGCCGATCCGATATAAGATATTTTATCATCAATAATCAATAGCTTCCTGTGGTTACGCCGATGGTTCTTAGTGAAAAAATCCCAGAAAAATTTCAGTTTCTGAAAATACCGTACCTCTCCTCCGTTTTTAATTAATTCACTAAAAAAATTTGAGGGAAGCGAAGTACCCCATGAATCCATCAAAATTTTGATATCAACACCTTCTCTACTCTTTCTGGTTAAAGCATCCTTGAATTTAATTCCGATAGAGTCATTGTTAAACCTGTAAGTCTCCAGATAAATATAGTTACTAGCACTCTTAATATCATTGAGCATTGCGTTGTAGAACCTCAATGGATCATCAAACAGTTTATATTCCGGAGTTAATTTTTCGGGCATCTGATTAAAAAATTAATAAATTGCATACCTCACTTTTGTTTTGGCAATGCCGGTACGAAATTATAAAAAATTGAGCTATCATTAGATAAAAATAATCTGTACAAATCTGAGTAATCTGTGGTGAAAGAAAAATCCACAGATGAACCACAAAGAAAAACAATCTGTGTTAATCTGAGTAATCTGTGGTGAAAAAAATTCAAACTCAAATAAGGGTATCATCAAGTTGTGGTGTATAAAGAGAGAATTTCAATTATTTAACAACTTAAAATTTATTAATTATGAAGAAATTAAATGTAATTTTAGCATTAGCTGTTTTAATAACGGCACTGACATTCCAATCATGTCAAAAAAATGAACTTGACCCTATTGAACAAAATCAGAACATTCTTCCTGAGAGGTTTAAAGTGGACATCCCTAACTCAATCAGCGGCACATCTTATTACAAAGACTCTAATGTTGATACCTTGCAAGGCAATGACATTTATGAGCACATGCGGAATTTTATCTGGATAGGAGAACATGCGGCTGACGTAGTAGGCGATATAATTAATGCAATAAGCCAACACAATTTGAGTCAACCCATGTCATTTTCATACACAAGCGAGGAAGACAACCGTGTGAAGCATGTTGTAATAATCGAAAATGCAACCTTCGAAGGGCAGTTATGGGAATATAAAATGACAATTACTGACGAAGGTACGCCTGGTATTGACAATGAAAATACGGCTATGCAAATTTTCTGGAACAAAAATCCTATCAAAGGAATTGCACTCATGAATCCTTATAACATCGACCGAACCACTCCTGAAGAATATATTGAAACCATGTATAGAATCGATTACAGCGAAGCCGGAGAGTTTGGATATTCACATCACATGCTCGTATCAATAACCGAGCTTCCTTTGGAAGACCCGCTTGATGATCCCTACTCAATGAAAACCATGAAAATGTTTGTCGGGAAAAATGGTGATGCAATCAGCGTATATGGCAATTCAGATCATCCAAATGCAATATTTTTCAATGGAGATGTTGGATTTGACTGGGCTTTTACGGCTGCAGGTGAGCAAACAGCCGATATTGGAGTTGCTGAAGTTGGATTGCCTTCAAATACACTCAATGCTGATGACCGTTATACACTTCTTGTAGAAAACTCAATCAAAAACGTATTTACCGAGCAGATTTATGAAGTATGGCCATGGATCGACAGCACAAGTGTTCAGGCATATCTTTACAATACCGATGCACCCGGATTTTTCGACCACAATGGTTTCATACAGGGTGGCACTGCTCCAAGCCCGCAATACAATACACTGCTGAATATCATAGCCGGTTTAACACCTTACAATCCTGCAATCATAAATGAATTAGTAATAGAGTTTGATTAATTTGTAATGTTCCCTGAGAAAAAGGCTGTCAGATTTATTGACAGCTTTTTTTTTGGAATTTTCACCGATGGCATTATACTAAAAACGGGATAAATTGTCACATTTTATAAATAGATATGAACCCTTTGCAGTCAACAGTCGGCAATTGGCAGTCAACAGATGGTTGTTCGTTGATTGAAGACTGAGGACTGAAGACTGAAGACTGAAGAATGGAGATTGAAAAAAATTGTCCAATTTTACTCCGTTAGATGTATAATATGAGCTTATTTCGCTTCTGGTACTATCTTTAGCTTCAATTCTTCTCCTGACCGTAAAACAACAATTTCAGTTTCTACATCCGGTTTCAGTTCATTCATAATATTTATAAAATCATAGATGTTTTTAACTTCCTTGCCATTCAAACCAATAACAACATCACCACCCTTGACACCCGCTTTTTCTGCAGGACCGCCGCCACGTACTCCCTGCACCCCCATTCCGGTATCATCACCGCCGGCATAAACAGGTATTGTGCCTAATGAAACCTTTCTGCCTCCCTTTGTGCTTTTCGGTCGCCTGAGCTTTACTTCCCTGTAAGTAAGCGCCTGATCCGGCTTCATAAGTTCGTTTATAATCAGTGAAGCAAGTTTAACTGCCCTTTGCATATCATCGAAATTGATAAATTCCACGTCATCCCTGTAAGTGTGGTAGTCAAGATGAATACCTGAAAAGAAACTGGCAACCGGAATTCCTTTCAGATAAAAGGAAGTTACATCAGTCGGAAGGTAAGGATCATCAAATAGAGTAATATCGAACTCTGTAATAATGTTCTTGTTTTCAAATATTTTCTTCCATTCAGTTGCTGACCCCAATCCCTGGATCTCAAGTTTATTGTCATTAACCCGCCCAACCATATCGAAGTTGATGTATGCTTTTACTTTGTCGGCAGGAACAGGCAACTCGGAGGTAAAAGCAGCCGAACCCAGCAATCCAAGCTCTTCTCCCGACCACAGGCAAAAGACCAGGTTGTAAGTGATGGCATCAGGGTTTTCTTTTTTTAGATTAGAAAAAAATTCAGCCAACTCAATAACTGTTACAACTCCTGATCCGTTGTCATCAGCTCCGTTGTGTATGTCATGCTTATGCTCTTCATCTGAGCGGGAATTGGTTTCGCCAAAGCCGAGATGATCGTAATGTCCGCCAATAAAAATATAATCGGCATTTTTATTATTTGAATAAACAACGCCTAAAATATTGTTATCCTGCTTAACAACTCTCTCTATCTTCGTGTTTATCCGAACTTTTGTTTCCAGTTCAAACAAATGTTCATTTCCTTTTGGGTCTCCCCCTTTCAGGTTTTCAATGACATTTTCAACCGTTTCATTTTTGGCAGATAAAATACTGTTAGCAATATCTTCGGTGATATTCATTGAAATAATCCCTGAGTTACCTATCATTTCTTTAGTTCTTTCGTTATCAATCCTGTCGGTTACAATCAGGATGGCTTTAGCGCCCATCTGTCTTGCCAGCATTTGCTTATAACCACTGGCAATGTTCCGCTCAAAAAGGTCTTCTTTTTCTTTATCAAGCTCTTTGGGAATACCATCCAGCACCATCACGATTTTTCCATTAACATCTAATGAAGAATAAGAGTTGTATTGGTAATCATTTTTCCCTTCTACCTTCAAACCATATCCTGCAAAAACCACATTGCTTTCCACTTCCCCGTTCTCGCTGGATGATAGCGGGATATAATTATTATTAAGTTCAAGGTTTTTTCCATCCAATATAAATTGATTATTTTCAGGATCAACCCTATAATCCGACACAAAATCAAACTGCCAGAAATAATCTTCTGCTTCAGCCAATGGTTCCAATCCAAGATAGGTAAAAATAGCAGTAATATAATCCGCAGCCAGTTTTATTCCTTTGCTTCCTGTCATCCTTCCTTCCAGTTCATCCGAAGCGATATAGGTAAGTTTCTCTTCCAATTCCCCGGCTTTTATGTCCGGGAGAAAATGGATATTCAGTTGCCGCGTGTTTGTTATAAATTGCTTTTCTGAATTTGTTTCTTCCTGCGACTTAACCGTAACAGCAAATAATGTTATTAAAGAAATAATTAAAATATTTTTCATTTTCTGAATCTTTTATTTTGTATTAGTATCTTACTTTTCCTAAAATTAACTGCAAAAATATATTAATAATTTTTAAAAATATTAGGTTTATATTTTAAACCTGTTTATCTTTGCAACTTGTTTAATATAAAAATATACAAAAATGGAAACAAACTTTAATGAACAAGACAGCTTACGGGTCATCCGGGAGATGATTGAAAACTCAAAAGCGAAAATCAAAGACAACGGATTTTTTTACCTCTTATGGGGGTGGTTGGTTCTTATTGCAAGTCTATCAAATTTTTTTCTTTTGAAAATTGAATTTGAACAAGCCTGGTTACCCTGGCCGGTTTTGATGATGGGAGGTGGCATAGTTTCAGGAATTGTGGGCTACAGAATTGGAAAAAAGGCAAAGTCCAGAACATTGTTCGATACGACAATGATTTACCTCTGGTATGGGTTTTTGGTTACTCTTATTATTATTCTTATTTCTGCAAGTATAGGTAGATTATCCTGGATGGTTACCGATGCACTTATCATTGCTTTGTACGGATTGGGTACATTTGTTTCAGGAGGTATGCTTAAATTCAAACCACTGATATTTGGCGGGATTTTTAGTTGGGCAATAGCAATTGTAACTCTTTTCATTCCAGAGCCTTTTTGCTTACTGATGGTAACCCTTTCGATAGTTGTGTCATATCTTATTCCCGGATATATGCTAAAATCAAGATTTAATAATAACAGTCATGTTTAAAAATCTTGATCCATTATTGCACTCTCAACTAAGGCTACAAATCATGTCACTACTTATCAGTGTTGAAACAGCCGAGTTTACCTATCTGCTTGAAGAAACCGGTGCTACAAAAGGGAACATTAGTGTACAGATCACCAAATTAAAAGATGCAGGGTATATTAAAGTTAAAAAAAAATTCAGGAACAACTATCCTCTGACCACCTGTAAAATCACCCCCAAAGGAATTGAAGCATTCGAAAAATATGTAGCGGTAATTTCGGGATATATTAACAAAACGCCCTGACCTAACAGGTTGAAAAAAACCTGTTAGGTCGAAATCCAGTACCTGTTATTTTGCATTGTTTTTTTGTGGGTTCCTCAAATTATGCAACCCTTTTATTTTTCCTTTTGTCTGAAAAATATATAGAGGTTCTGAATATCTATTTTTTGTATCTTTGTATAATTAATAATAATTCAACTGTATAACAATTTAAAATATCAGTCATGTTACAATTTAAACCATTTATTCTGACCATTGCAGGTATTATGCTTGCAATTAGCGCATTTACGCAGGATGCCACTCAGCAAGTCAAATCAGACACCGCCGATTATCCTTATTGGATTGAGATGATGGAGGATCCATCGGTTAATTTCTATGATGTTCAAAAAGCATTTAATACTTACTGGGAAGGCAGAGAAATAACCAAAGGCTGCGGATGGAAACCTTTTAAGCGCTGGGAATGGTGGATGGAACAACACATCTATCCTGACGGCTCTCGCAAAGAACCTGATATGGTTTACAATGAATACTATAAATATTTGAAAACTCACCCTAATGCAAAATCTTCCAATGCCGACTGGGTAAACCTCGGACCTATCCATATTCCGGGAGGCGATAAAGGTTACAAAGGCTTGGGAAGGATAAATGCCGTTGCCTTTCATCCAACTGACCCAGATATTGTTTTCATCGGCGCTCCATCGGGAGGGCTTTGGAAAACGGAAGATGCCGGCGGGTCATGGACAAGTACTACCGATAATCTTCCAACACTTGGCGTTTCTTCAATAATTGTTGACTGGAACAATCCTGACAATATTTTAATCGGGACAGGCGACCGCGATGCAGGCGATGCAACCGGAATGGGCGTGTTCATAAGTACTGACGGCGGGCAAACATGGGAAATGTGGAACACCGGTATGGGTAATGTTAAAGTTGGCAGAATGATACAACATCCTACCGATCATCAACTGATATATGCCGCTACCGGAGGGGGAATATATAAAACCGTTGACGGAGGAGCTAACTGGCAGCAATTAAAAGCAGGCGGTTTTAAGGATATTGTTTTCAAACCGGGAAATACGGATATATTGTATGCAGTTTCAGGCGGCAACTTTTACAAATCAACTGACGCCGGTGATAACTGGGAGCAAATAACAAATGGACTTCCCGGAGGCAGCAGGGGTGTGATTGCCGTTACTCCCGATAATCCTGAAGTGGTTTATATGCTTCTGACTAACGGCGATTCATTTAAAGGATTATATAAATCATTCGACGGTGGCACAAGCTTTAGTGAAATGTCAACCACTCCGAATATTATGAGCTGGGGCTGTAACGGAGGTTCCGGCGGACAAGCCTGGTACGACCTCGACATCGCTGCCGACCCGAATAATGAGAATATTATTTATGCCGGAGGTGTAAATTGCTTCAAATCTGAAAATGGGGGCGTTACATGGGAAATCAATTCTCATTGGTGGGGCGACTGCGGTGTTCCTGCTGTGCACGCCGACTTACATGTCCTTGAATGGAATCCAGTGGATGGAAGATTATACGCAGGTAACGACGGTGGTATTTACTGGACTGATGACGGAGGAATAACATGGCCTGAAATCACAGATGGTATCCCTATCAGCCAGGTTTACCGTATCGGACAGTGCAAAATTGTTAAGGATAAAGCGATCAATGGTTACCAGGATAACGGAACTTCCACATATTACGGAAACGATAACTGGCAGTTTACTTACGGTGGTGATGGTATGGAGTGCGCTTTTGACCATACCGACCCGGCTTATTCTTACGCAACCCTTTATTACGGGGATATTTTCAGATTATATAATAATGGAAGTACTCACAAAGTAGCAGGAGATGGTGCTCACGGAATGACAGAAAGCGGTGGATGGATAACACCTTTCTGCCTGCACGAAACCAATTCAAACGTAATGTTTGGAGGATATAAAAATATCTGGAGAGCCGACGCCATTAAAACAAATAATTTTACCTGGAAAAAATTAACTGATTTTGGCAGTAACGATATTGATGTTGTCGAACATTCGCCGCCTAACAATGATATGTTATATTTTTCAGTGAACAACCAGATGTACAGAAGCGACGACGTAATGGAAGATAATCCTTCATGGATCAATCTTTCCGGCTTTTTACCGGGAAGTGGTCATGTAAGGGAAATAGAAACTCATCCGTTCGACGAAAATATAGTATATATAAGCCGGGACAGTAAAGTTTACAAATCAGAAAACAAAGGTTATATCTGGACCGACATCACCGGTTCACTTCCTGATATTAATATGAATTCCATTGCTTATTATGAAAACAGCCCTGAGGGGTTGTATGTGGCTTCCGATGCCGGTGTTTATTACCGCGATGCCTCAATGGACGACTGGATAATGTATAGCACAGGTTTGCCGGTTGATGCCTCTATTAATGAAATAGAGATTTATCACAATCCTGAGAACCCCGAAGAAGACGCAATCCGTGCCGGAACTTATGGGCGCGGTATGTGGTCATCACCCTTATGGCATGATGTGCCTGTTGCGGATTTCGAAGCCGACCAAACGAATATTCCTATAGCCTGTCCTATCAATTTCCTCGATCTTTCAACAGGTGTTCCAACTTCATGGCAATGGACTTTTGAAGGAGGTACGCCTTCTTCTTCTACCGAAAAGAACCCTGCCGGCATAATCTATAACAGCCAGGGAAACTTTGATGTTACTCTTACGGTTAGTAATTCTGAAGGAAATGACACAAAAACAATATTTGAGTATATTACCGTTAGTGAAACCGCTGTGCCGGAAGTATATTTTACTGCAAGCGACTCAATTACTTGCTCCGGCAAGGAAATTCAGTTTAACGACATGAGTACCAATTGCCCCACCGGCTGGGAATGGGATTTTATTCCTAATACAATATCATACGTGAATGGGACAAATCAAAACTCACAAAACCCCGAAATTGTTTTTGATGAAACGGGAATTTATACCGTTTCGCTTACGGTTACAAATAATGCAGGAAACAATACTTTAACAAAAGAAGATTATATGTATATCGGTGGAATTAGTATTCCTTTTACTGATGACTTTGAATCGGGAAGTTTTAGTACAAAATCATGGACTGTTGAAAATCCTGACTATGACATTACATGGGGTGTTACCAATGTTGGAGGCAACTCTCCTGGAGACAATGCAGCCTGGATGAATTTCTTTGATTATGTTGTACCTCCGGGACCCCGCGACATGCTGATAACTCCTGTATTAAGTTTCGCCGGTTTTGATGAGGTGTTCCTGTCGTTTCAACATGCTTATGCAAAAAGACATGCAGCAACAGATTCATTGATTGTTTACATCTCAGATGATTGCGGGGAAAGCCGGACTCGTTTATTTGAAGGAGGCGAAAATGGCAACGGATCATTTGCAACACATGAACTAATTACCGATCCTTTTATTCCTGCCGAACCTGAAGACTGGTGCGGAGCAGGCTGGGGCGCTGAGTGTATAACCATCGATCTAACACAATGGGCAGGGCAGGGTAATATACAGCTTATGTTCGAATCGTACAATTACTACAGCAACAACCTCTTTATTGATAATGTTTTAATCGGAACCCAGACTGATATTTCGGAGGATAAAACAGACCAAAAAATCCACGTCTTCCCGAACCCCACAACAGGCATTGTCAATATTTTGGTTCCTGAAAACATGAAACAAACTAAAATTTCTATCTTAAATTTACAGGGAGCAGAAGTTTACAAATTCTCAACAACTGCAAATAACCGTTCTTTTTCAGCCGACCTTAGTAAATATGGTGAGGGCATTTATTTCATCCGGGTGATAAGCGGGGAGCAGACAGTTGTTGAAAAGGTGATATTGAAATAGCGAC
>JAIORT010000081.1 GCA_021107975.1 Bacteroidales bacterium
CCTTTGATCAACTTTGTGAGTCTATGGGAAATTTATTTAAAGAATTTTTTGAGTTATTTATTAAAGGCGAAGAAGTTAGGATAATTGACAGGTTGGATTCATTGAATATAAGCATATTTAAATAAAACAATATAAAATGTACTTTATACGAAAATTAAAACCACCTGAGTGGAATATCGAACATAAATTGGGAATATTAAGTTTGCCAATATTACTGGTTTCCTTTTTAATTGGAGGAGTAAAACTTATGTTTGGGTTTTTAGCTTTATTGGAATTTATTGCAATGCTTATCCAATTGAATATGTATTTCAGAACAAAAAATACAGGGTTTATTTGGTTGTCACTTGCGTTTTTCTTCATAACTGTTTTTGCCGGCAAAATAGCTTATACCGGACTGGATAATCCAAGGACTGAAAATCTACCGTTTATTGTCGCTGTTATCTTTGCCAGTATTATAATTATTTATTTGTTTGTCGGAAAAAAGTTAAAGTGGAGGACTCGGGAAATATTAGAATTGGCAGCAATGCCGGTTTCCGATACAAAAAATGGATTTACTGAAAGGCCATTGCCTTCCGGAAAAATTGATGGCACACAAATGGAAATTCATGCTTTTGCCGGATTCATGCAAAAAAACCTTATCGCTATGCCTTATTTCGAGGATGGAAAAGTAATTTTTTCTTTAACAAGTTTATATTCAAAGCAGATTGGATTAAAACGGGGTTTTGTTGATGAATCATGGATTTGCTTTAACCAGGAAGGTAATGTTACAGTTTTTATTACTAAGAAAGACTATTTGAAATATAAAGAGCAATTATCATTCGATCAATTGTGTGCTTTATTGGGAAATCTTTTTGTTGAGTTTTTTGAATTATTCAAGCATGGTGATGGTGTGAGAATAATTGACAGGTTTAATGCACTTAGATTAAACCCATTTATTGAATGAAATAAATTATTAACCGCAGAGACCGCAAAGAAACGCAAAAAAAATTTAGCGTCATTTAGCGTACTTAGCGGTTAAACAAAATAAGTTATAATAAAAAAAATAAAGTTGTAAATAATTTAAAATAATTAACCACAAAGACCGCCAAAAAAGCGCAAAAATAAATTTAGCGGATTTCTGCGAGCTTGGCGGTTCAAAAACAAAAATTATGACAGAAAATGAAATTGGAAAAATTGTAGTTGACTGTGCTTATCAAGTGCACAAAGAATTAGGTCCCGGATTATTGGAATCAACTTATGAAGCTTGTTTGATGTATGAACTCCGGGAAGCAGGATTAAAAGCAGAATCTCAAAAAGCCTTACCGGTTGTTTATAAAGATGTTAAACTTGAGGTTGGATATCGAATTGATATTCTTGTTGAAAACAAAGTTATTGTGGAATTAAAGTCAGTTGAAGCATTAAATGATGTTCATTTGGCACAAATAATTACTTACTTAAAGCTATCAGATTGTAGGCTTGGCTACCTGATAAATTTTAATGTAAAGTATTTCAAAGAAGGTATTAGAAGGGTAGTTAATAATTTGTAATTCATTTAGTAAAAAAATTATTAATCGCAAAAAGTGCAAAAAAGCGCAAAATATTTTTTAGCGGATTTTAGCGTACTTAGCGGTTAAACAAAATAAGTTATAACAAAAAAACAAAGTTGTAAATAATTTAAAATAATAAACCGCAAAGAACCGCAAAAATAAATTTAGCGTCATTTAGCGTACTTAGCGGTTAAATAAAAATAATGGACTTTAAAAAAGCTGCCATATTAGGATCGTATATTTCAAAAGATTATGCCGAGGACCTTTTCAGGCTTTTGGCTACCTATCGTGATATTTCTGCATCGGAGGCAGCCTCAAGATTAAATATGCATATCAAAACCGTGCAGGATTTTCTGGAGGCTATGACTTTTTTAGATATTCTTGCAAAAGAAGAGGTGTTTGAAAAGAAAAGACCATATTATAGATATACGCTGAAGAAAAGACGGATAACTATGGATATTGATCTGGATCCGTTATTTGAAGTACAAAGCAAACCCGAAGGAAAACTATCTGTAAATATCAGGGAAAAGAAAAATGCCGGAGCACGATTTACAACCGCGAGAAATAACCAATATATCAGCAGTGTGGTGAAATGGACAGGTGAAGGAAGGGAAAGAAAGGAACGAAAAATAAACCTTACCATCCCACAGGGAAAATTTATGTATCATCTTCCATTCCCCAGTGCTGACTTTCAATCTGTTTCTGAAATCATGCAAATAGCAGAAGTGGACAAAAACAATACATCAGAAATTCTTGATATCGTTGATGTTTTGCTTGAATACGGAGTGATTGAAAACAAATAAATTTTAAAACCAATAAATAATTTATTTACTAATTAAAAATGAATACATTATGAAACTAAAAAAAGTTTACCAAAAGCCAATCTTGACCGTTTTGGTCATTTTTGCAGCAATTCTAATTACAGGATGTGCTGTAAAGAAAAATTTTTGGGGTGATCCGAAAACAGGATTTATCCTGAAATACAGAATGGAAGACAGTCAAATCCTGAAATACCGGACTCTCTCAGAATTTACACAAACTATGGAAGTCATGGGGCAATCATTTGAAGTAATCTCCGACGGTGGTCAGTCTTTTACCGTTAAGTTTGCAGGGATGAAAGAGGACAATTACAAATTTGGAATAACTATCGACACAATGTACATGAAGATTGTTAGTCCGCAGGGTGAAATAATTCCTGATATGAGTGATGTTATCGGAAAAAGTTTTGACATGTCGCTAACCACATTAGGTAAAGAATTTGATTTTGCCGGTGCGGAGAAAATAAAGTATAGTCTTGGGCAGTCTGGCGAACGCAGCGTTGCAACAGAATTCAAGGCGATTTTTCCTGATTTGCCCGAACGTCCGGTAAAAGTAGGAGATAAATGGACTACGACAGATACTATCACTGAAAAAGGTGATAATGGTAACTTGCAAATAATAATTAACAACATAAACACATTAGAAGGATTTGAGAAAATCAACGGAAAAGAATGTATTAAGATTACTGCTGATTTTAAAGGAGCGCTCAATGGAAAAGGAATGGAGCAGGGAGCAGAGTTGATCACCACCGGTGAGATAACAGGAAAGGATACCTGGTATTTTGCTTATAAGGAAGGTATTTTTGTAAGAATTGTTACGGAAGGAATTGCTAAAAGTACTACCACTGTATCTGCACAGAATATGGAGATTCCTTCGACCAGAGAATATACGATGGAAACTGAATTGATCTTGTGATAATGAATACTATCCGTCTGACTGCTCTATGTAGTCAGATGGATATTGATATATCCTTATATCTTTTTCGGTCGAAAAAGTATTTCATTCTTCTATACTGAATATTTCAGAAAAAATTTCAGTTCGCTTTACAGATTTCTAATCATCCGAAAACTCTTTGAGCAATTTTCTGTAAGTGGAGAAAACCATTGCCCGCGACATAAATCCCTTGTATTTCCCGTCTTTTATTACAGGCAGGTTGAAGTGCCCTGATTCACTGAATTTTTTTGCCACATCTTCCATCGACTCATCCGGGTCAACAAGAATGTCGGGCATATACATTAAATCCCTCATATAAGTTGTTTCGTACAATTCACGGTTAAAAATAATATTTCTTATGTCATTAATAAAAATAACCCCGAAAAAATTATTTTCTTTATCAATAACCGGAAATACATTTCGTTGCGATTTGGTAACAGTTTTTACAAAATCACCTAAGGTATCTTCAAGATTAACCGTATTAAAATTTGTTTCAATCAATTTATCTACTTTCATAAGCGAAAGCATAGCTTTATCTTTGTGATGGGTGAGCAGTTCACCGCGTTGTGCCAGCCGTTTTGCATAAATTGAATGAGGTTCAAAATATTTAATGGTGAGATACGAAATGGTTGCTGTAATGATAAGGGGTGTTAAAAGTTCATAACCTCCGGTAATTTCTGCAATCAGGAATATTCCGGTTAAGGGAGCGTGCATCACTCCCGACATCATTCCTGCCATACCGACAAGGGCAAAATTACTTTCTGAAACTTCAACAAATGGTAACAGGTTCAGCATTTTTGCAGCAAAAAAGCCTGCCACACCGCCCATAAAAAGTGAAGGGGCAAAAACTCCGCCCACGCCCCCGCTTCCGGTAGTTACAGCGGTAGCCACTGCTTTAAAAATTAAAATCAGGAAAATTATAAGCAACAAAAACCAGGTTTTATCCTTTAAAGAATAAAAAAGTCCTTCATTTATCAAATCCTCACCCCGACTATTAAGGACTTCCTGTAGTATTTCATATCCTTCACCAAAGAGGGATGGAAAGACGAAGATAAGGATACCCAATATTATTCCACCGAAAACAAGCTTTTTATAGGTATTTTTTACCTTCCCGAACGCTGATTCGATAAACATAGTCATGCGGGTAAAATAAACCGAAACCAGACCGGTGAAAATTCCCAGAATAATAAAAGCAGGAATATGCTTGAGAAAGAAAGGGTCGATAAGTTCAAAAGAAAAGAGAACGTTGCGCCCGCTCAAAAAATAAGCTATAGAAGCTCCGGAAACAGACGAGATTAACAGCGGGATCATTGTTGATAGTGTAAGATCGATCATTAGCACCTCTATTGCGAAAACCACGGCAGCGATTGGTGATTTAAAAATTCCTGCTATGGCGCCGGCTGCACCGCACCCAATAAGTACAATTAAGGTTTTATGATTCAGATGAAACAATCTTCCTAAATTAGACCCGATAGCTGAACCCGTAAGAACAATAGGCGCCTCTAAACCCACCGAACCGCCAAAAGCAATCGTTAATGTGCTGCCAATCATTGAGGAGTATGTATTGTGCGGTTCAAGAATCCCGTTTTTTTTCGAAATGGCATACAATATCCGGCTTACACCATGACCAATGTCTTTTTTAATAAAATATTTTACAAATATAACAGTGAGAAATATACCGATCAGAGGTAATGCCAGATATAAAAAGTTCTCTTTTTCGAATTGGAACCCTCGGGTGATAAAATAGAAAGTATAATGAACAGTATTTTTAAGGATAACCGCTGCAAGACCGCTCAGCAATCCGATAACAAGACTGAGAATGAGAATAAACTGATGAGGCTTAATTTTTTTTACCTGCCAGGTAATAAAGTGGTTAATTATTTTTTGCAGATGCATATAATATTAAACGATTCAAAAAATTAAAAATAAATTAATTGAGGATAAAATCAAAGTAGTTTTCTGTAGTTATTATTTTAGTTTCACTATCAGGATAGGTATTGAGGAATGTTTTTGGGAAACGATATTTTTTACCGGTTTTCCATTTGAATTCATAAGCATGTAATTTTCCTCCATATTCCTCGATGTAATCAATTTCTTGCTGTTGATGTGTTCGCCAGAAATAATTATTAACATATCGAAATTGATAGTGATTAATTTTAAAGCGTTCGCTGATGAGAAAGTTTTCCCATAACTGACCGATGTCTTGACGTAATTCAACAGGATTGTAGTTGGAAATTAAAGCATTTCGTATTCCGTTATCATAGAAATAAATTTTTCGTTTTTTAGTTAATTCATTTTTTAAATTCCTGCTAAAAGGTGATAATTTGAAAACAATAAAAGCCTGCTCTAATAAGTAAATATAGTCTGAAATGGTCTCTTTATCAACCTGTAACATATTGGATATCTCATTGTATGAAACTTCATTTCCAACCTGAAAGGCTAATGCAGTTAATAATTTTTCCAGCAAATCAGGTTTCCGTATGCCTTTGTACGATAATAAATCTTTATATAAATAACTTGATGTAAGATTATTTAATATTTCAATTTCGTTTCCCGGATTATTAATTACATCCGGATAATTGCCAAATACAAGCCTTCTTTCTAATTCTCCCATAGTTTGAATCATTCCGCGATACTCTACTAATTCACTCCAAGATACCGGAAATAAAAAATATTCGAATTTTCTCCCGGTCAAAGGCTCATTAATCTCATTAACCAAATCAAAAGATGATGATCCTGTTACGATCAATTGTTTTTCAGACAACTCATCAGTTATTAATTTTAGAGTAATACCAATGTTTTTAATCCGTTGTGCTTCATCAATAAGGATATATTTTGCATTGCCTATCAATTGCTTTAAAAATGATGAGGAAACATTTGTTAAGCTTGTTCTGACGTGTGGTTCATCACAATTCAGAAATAATACTTCATTATCAAGTTCTCCGAATAAGCTTTTTATTAATGTTGTTTTTCCTGTTTGTCTGGCTCCAAGAATTATTATTGCTTTTCCTTTATTGAGCCTCTTGGTTATAATGTTGGTAATAGTTCTTTTAATCATCATTAAGAATTTAGGTGATTATAATCGCCAAAATTAATAATATTTCTCGATTATAATCACCAAAATAAATAATTAAAATTTATTGATCAAAAAAGGTTAATGTTCCGAAAATTCCTTCAACATCTCCCTGTATTTGGAGAAAACATTTGCCCTTGAAACAAATCCCATGTATTTTCCATCCTTCAAAACTACCAGGTTGTATTTTCCGGAATGCTGGAATTTATGAGCCACATCTTCCATGCGGTCATCATAATCAACAACCGTTGTAGGCATAAACATTAAATTTCTGACCAATACTGTATCATACATATCAGGTCTGAACATGATATGCCTTACCCTGTCTAAGAAAACCAGTCCGAGGAAATTGTTGTCGTCATTAACTACAGGAAAGATATTTCTGGTTGAATCGGCAATTACTTTTACCAACTCGCCAAGCGTTGCATCCGATCGTACGATTTTAAAGTTGGTTTCGATAAGTGAATCAATTTTCATTAACGACAAAACCGCTTTGTCTTTATGATGTGTTATCAAATCAATTCTTCTTGCCAACATAATGGTATAAGCAGAATTAGGTTCAAAAATTTTACCTGTTGCATAAGAAACGGTTGCAACAATCATCAGTGGCATGATTAATTCATACCCACCTGTTATTTCCGCAATTAAGAAAATAGCAGTCAGCGGTCCGCGGATAACTCCGGATATCATACCAGCCATTCCAACAAGGGCAAAGTTACTTACAGGTATATCTCCGATTTGTAAATAATTAACCGTTAGAGCGAATGCTAATCCGAGATAAGCTCCTGTAAAAAGAGTAGGTGCAAAGATGCCTCCGATTCCTCCACTGCCAAAAGTTGCCGAAGTAGCAACAACTTTAAGTAATGCTATTACCAGTAACAGAAGCAGTGTAACAGAAATATTACCCTTGAATTCGTAAAATAAACTATGGTCGAAAATGTAATTGTAATTGCCATTAAGACTGGCATTTACAGCAGCATACCCTTCGCCATACAGGGCGGGAAACAGGAAAACAAGCAAACCCAACGCAGCACCACCGATTGCAAGCCTGAATACCCAGCTTTTGATCTTTTCAAATAATTTACCTGCGAAATCAATTGTGCGTATGAAATATACCGAAACAAATCCGGTAACAACTCCAAGTGCCAGGTAAAATAAAACATGGTAGAGTTTAAAAGTCTCATGGACTTCAACCGGATAAAGCACATTTTGACCGAGAAAAAAATAAGATGTCAGCGCTGCAACTGTTGAAGCAATTAATAAGGGTATAAGAGACGCCATGGTAAGATCGAGCATTATAACTTCTAATGCAAAAACGATTGCGGTAATGGGCGCCTTAAAAATAGCAGCCATAGCACCTGCACTGGCAAATCCAAGAAGGGAAACTATTTGTTTATAATTGAGCTGAAGAACCCTCCCTACATTTGAGCCTATCGCTCCACCGGTAGCTACAGTTGGTCCTTCTAATCCTACCGACCCCCCAAAACCAACGGTAAGGGCACTAGTAATGATGGATGAGTATATATTATGCGGCTTCATCAAACCATTGGATTTAGAGATTGCATATAAAACATTAGGCACTCCGTCGCCAATCCGTTGCTTTAAAATGAACTTAATAAATATCACTACCACGAGAATACCAAAGGCAGGTAATACAATATACAGGTAATTCTCATACCCTTCGGCAAACCAACCTGTTAGTAATTGCTGAATAAAATGAACGGAATTTTTTATTAATACGGCAGCCATACCTGCAAGAAAACCTATTACAGCACTTAGCAGCAAGATAAATTGCTTGTCGGTGATGTGTTTTACCCTCCAGGAGTTAAATTGCTCTATTAATGATTGCCTTTTCATTTCTGCTTGCGAAAGTAAAGCAAAATTATTTTTCTTTGATAATAGAATTTTAATACTTTTGCAATAATCATAATTTATACTTATATTATTCTAATTCATTATGGAAAACAAACTTCTGGAATTAACCAATAAAATTTATTCGGAGGGTGTTCTCAAGGCTGAAGGAGAAGGTAAGGAGATTAAAGAGAAGGCAAAAAATGAAGCTGCTAAAATTGTTGAGGATGCTAAAAAAGAAGCAGGCAAGATAACAGAACAGGCAGGAGCCCGGGCAGATGAAATTCGTAAGAATGTTCTGGCAGAACTAAAATTGTCGGCTAACCAGTCAGTCAGTGCAGTTAAGCAGAAGATCACGGATCTTATCACATTGAAGTTAGTTGACAAACCGGTAAAAGAGGCATTTCGAGATAAGGACTTTATTAAAAAGATCATTGAAATATTAGTCAGGAATTGGTCGTCGGTTGAGACAGGAAGTGCCGGATTAATGCTTATGTTGCCAGAAAAGGACAAGGCGGAAATCGAGAATTACTTTCTTCAAAAACAGCAGGAACTGCTTAAAAGCGGATTAGAGGTGAAAGCAGATGATACGCTGACAACAGGTTTTAAAATTGCTCCAAAAGACGGTAGTTTTATGATCAGCTTTACAGATGAAGATTTTTCCAACTTTATAAAATCCTATCTGCGACCACGGACCAGTAAACTGCTTTATGAAAGTGATGAATAAGATACCAAGAAATTATTATTGTCTAATCGCCGGATTGCCTGATATTATCATCGATCAGAGTAAAATATCCTTTACACTTCCGGAATTTAAAAATGAACTCCGGGACGTTCTGTTTAAGGATGATTACAAACTAATTGAGTTGTTATTCCTGCCTTATGACAATACAAATCTCTTAAGTATCTTACAAAAAAATAACAAACCACACAATTCCTTAGGAAAATATACACAGGATGAGTTGGAGGAAGAAATAAAAGAGCCTGAATGGATAGAAGAATATTTAAAGACATTTATTGAAACTTATAAAGCATCAGGCGGAACAGAAAATGAACAATTGTGGGAGAACCAATTAACACAACTGTATTTGGATTATGTACAAAATGTCAGCAATCCTTTCTTAAAGGACTGGTTCAGTTTTGAAAAAACATTAAAAAATATTTTAACTGCCTATAATTGCAAAAAACATCAGATGTCGATGGATGACAAACTGATAGGAGAAGGCGATATTATAGAAATCCTGAAAAAAAGTCATGCCAGGGATTTCGGATTAAGCAGCGAAGTTGATTATATTGAAAAGCTGATCAGCATTATTGAAAACAAAAACCTGCTCGACAGGCAAAAGAACATTGACTTACTGAAATGGAATTATCTTGATGAACTCATCACTTTCCATTATTTCTCGATTGAAGTGGTCTTAAGTTTTATGATTAAGCTCATTATTATAACCCGTTGGATGGAACTGGATAAAGAGACAGGAAATGAATTATTTGAAAAGTTCTTAAACGATTTGAAAACAACTTACAAATTTCCAATCGAATTTAATATATATGAAAGAAAAAAATAAAACCAAGGGAAAAGTAACAGGTATCATTGCCAACCTGGTTTATGTTGAAGTAGATGGAC
>JAIORT010000799.1 GCA_021107975.1 Bacteroidales bacterium
CATTTGCCGCAAAACGACATTTCTGCGAAATTTGGTGGTATCGGGACGACGCACCGGATTAAACAATGCAGGATTTTTTAACATTCCGATAAGGACTGTCGCTTCTTCAATTTTTAATGAGTCGGGCGTGGTATTGAAATATATTTTAGCAGCAGATTTAATACCTACGGCATTGTTGACAAAATCGAATTTATTTAAATACATTGTTATGATTTCCTCTTTCGAGTATCTCTGCTCAAGCTTAACCGAAATAACCCACTCATTTAATTTTTGTAAAACTGTTTTTATTTTGGAATCCGGTCTTTCGTGGAATAACAACTTTGCAAACTGCTGGGTAATGGTACTACCTCCTCCCCTGTATCTTCCTGATAATACTCCAGCCACCGCCCTGACGAGGGCTTTAAAATCGATACCGGAATGATTGTAAAAGCGAATATCCTCAGTAGCTATAAGAGCATTAATAAGGTTTGTATCGAGTTCGGAAAATTTTGCATCCGACCTGTTTTCAATGTAATATTTTCCCAGAAGCACATCATCTTCCGAATAGATTTCCGAAGCAAGGTTGCTCTTTGGGTTTTCCAGCTCTTCAAATGTTGGCATGTAGCCTAATCTGCCTGAAGATATCAATCCGAATAATAGTACAATGAATAATATTACCAAAATAAACAACGACCAAAATATTATCAGGTATTTTCTATATCTGGTTCGTATTGACCTGGATAATTTATGTTCGATGTTTTCAGATATTTGATTTCCCGATTGTTTCATTGTTCAATTGTTCGACTGTTCCCATTATTAGGCGGGCAGGAGTTATTCGATCATTTATAAATTGTTTTTTATTCAATAAACTTCAAAAGTATTAATTTATTTTATTTTAGTCATTTTTGCTGATTTCTTTCCTCAGCATATTAAGTGCCGTAAGTGCCGTTTTACTGATGTTCCTTTGTCTGTGTTCACCAAACTGAAATTTTTTAGCAAAAGTTTTAAAAGGTGTTGTTATAGCAATCCAGGTAGTTCCCACCGGCTTTTTGTCAGTGCCTCCTCCCGGTCCTGCTATGCCTGATGTGGCAATGGAATAATCCGTGTTGAATTTTTGCTGCACTCCTCTTGCCATTTCAATAACAACCTCCTTGCTCACTGCTCCGTGATCAATCAGGCTTTTGTGGTTAACACTTAAAATATTTTCTTTTATCTCATTTGAATAAGCAACTACTGACCCCTTGAAATAATCAGAACTTCCCGGCACGGAAGTGATAAGGTGAGCAATGTATCCGCCCGTACAGCTTTCGGCTGTTGAAACTGTCTGTCCGTTTTTTCGCAGGAGATTTCCGATAATTTCATAAAGCGTATCATTATCATATCCGAAAATCAAATCGGGTATTATTTTATTGAGTTTTTTAATTTCATAACTGATTTGGTTTTCAAGTTCTGTTTTATTCTTCCCCGAAGCTGATAACCTTAGCCGTATAATACCGGGTTGGGGTAAATAGGCAAGTTTGATATTTGCCGGAAGACTGTTTTCCCACGATTCAATTTCAGATGCCAGTAACGATTCGGGCATGCCTTGTGTTAAAATGGTTCTGTGTATAATTGCCGGCGTATTGAATCTTTTTGATAATTCAGGAATAACAAAATCCGTTATCATCGGCTTCATTTCAAATGGAACACCGGGCATTGAAACATATATTATATCGTCTTTTTCAAACCACATTCCCGGGGCAGTACCATTATTATTTTTAATGGGAATGCAGTTTTTTGGAATTTCAGCCTGTTTTTTATTTAATTCATTAATTATTAATCCACGTTTTCCAAATAGTTTTTTAATGTTTTCAAAAACCTCTTCGTTAAATTTCAATTTTGTATTAAAAAACTCGCAAAGAGTTTGTTTGGTAATATCATCTTTTGTTGGACCCAGACCACCTGTAATAAGTACAATATCCGATTTCATACCGGCTTCTTCAAGAGCGCTCAGAATATGCTCCCGCTGATCGGAAATAGCTGTAACCTGATTAACTTTAATTCCCGCCCGATTCAATTGCTCAGCCATCCACGAAGCATTGGTATTTACTACCTGTCCGATTAATAATTCGTCTCCGATAGAAATAATTTCAGATGTCATGATTGTATGAGGTTTCCTGCCTGTTAAAAGTTACAAGTTATTAAACTAAATTCATAACATATAACTTAATAAATAATTACATTTGTCCTTTTTTCAGACAAAAGTAGAAATATTATATATGGGAACAGGGAAAAAAATATTGGATTCGGAATTGATCTTACATCCTGATGGGAGTATTTACCATTTGAAGCTCAAACCCGAACATCTTGCTGAAACTATTATACTGGTAGGTGATCCGCAACGTGTTGAAATTATTTCAAATTATTTCGACGAAATTGAATTTAAAGGACAGAACCGTGAAATTTGCACACATACAGGCTTCTTAAATAAAAAGAGGCTTACGGTAATGTCAACAGGTATGGGTACCGATAATATTGATATAGTGCTTAACGAACTGGATGCACTTGCTAATATAGACCTTGATACGAGAACAATTAAAGACCATCATACAACGTTAAATATTTTCAGACTTGGAACTTCAGGAGCCATTCAGCCCGATATTCCCTTAAATGCGTTTGTTTTATCAGAGTATGGACTTGGTTTGGACGGCTTAATGAGTTTTTACGGCAATAGCAATAGAATTATTGATAATGAATTAACCACTGCTTTTATAAAATATTCTCAAATACCTGAGGATATGCCAAAGCCTTATATTGTTAAGTCATCAGAGAAATTAGCCAGAGAGATTGGTGATGGTTTTATTCGTGGTATTACAGCCACTACACCGGGTTTTTATGGTCCCCAGGGCAGAACTTTAAGGCTTTCATTAGCTTATCCTGAACTGAATGAAAAATTAAAGAATTTTGAGCATAAAGGACACAGGGTGGTTAATTTTGAAATGGAAACATCGGCTTTATACGGCTTGGGAAAATTATTGGGTCATAATACCCTTACGGTGTGCGTAGCCATTGCAAACAGGGAAAGACACGAATATAACAGGGATTACAAAAAAGCCATTGTTAAAATGATTGAGCTATTGCTTAGAAAAATAACTTCATAAAATTTATTAATAAGGATAAATTTAATAGATAAGCAAAAAAATAGTATCTTGCAATACTAAAAATTCTATATCAATTGAGGAGGATTAAGAACATAAGATTACCCTTAAAAGGAATAGCCGTTTTGCTGTTTTTCTTTTTACAGGTATTTTATTCCTTTTCCGATACGTTAACCGATGATAAAGCCATTAATATAACCCGGATTGAAAAGCAATTGGGAAATTCTCCGGTTGGTGATAAAGTAAATCTTTTAAACTTATTGGCAAAAGAGTATCTTTCGGTTAACCCTGAAAAATCGAAGATTTATGCAAATAATGCCCTTGAATTGGCAAGGATTTTAAATAACCGGGAAGCTCAATCCAGGGCGCTATACAATTTAGGTGAGGCAAATTACTTTCTTTACAATTATGATTCAGCTATTGATGCCTACCTCAAATCTCTGGAAATCGAAGAAACAAAAGGAAATGATACCATTATTTCGGAAATTTTAAATTCGATTGGATTAACTTACGAAAGTAAAGGCGAATATAAAAAGGCACAAGAATATCTGTTAAGGTCGGTTAATATAGAAAAAAAACTTGTCCGTAAATCCAAAATAGCAAACCGGTTTTTTTATTTAGGCAATGTTTCTCATTCGGCCGGTGATTTTCAATCGGCGCTTATTTATTTCAAAAAAGCCTTTGATATTGAGGAATTATTAGGCAATAAGCAAAAAATTGCCGATATATATAATAGCATCGGGATTATTTATTTTGACCTGGGAAGCTACGAGAAAGCATTAAGTAATTATATGAAGTCCTTGCAATTGGTTGAAGAGTTGCAAAATAAGCAAGGTATTGCACATGTCCTGAATAATATTGGAATAGTTAATTATGAATGGGGAAACAAAGAAAAAGCATTAGAATATTATCAAAAGTCTCTTAATATTGAAGAGGAGTTAGGAAACAGGAAGGGAATTGCCGGATCTTATAATAATATTGGTATTGTTTATAGCAATTGGGATCAAAATGAAATAGCTATTGATTATTATAATAAAGCTCTTGAGATATATGAAGAATTCAGGGAGACAAGGGGAATTGCACAGGCGTTGAACAACATTGGGGAAAGTTATTCTGATCTGGGCAATAGCCAAAAAGCGTTAGATTATTTAATGGAATCTCTTGAGATTGAAAAAAAACTTGGTAACAAACTTGGGATAGCACAGTCATATAACTCCATCGGGATGGTATATTTTAAGGTGGGTAATTTTAAAAAAGCAATTGAATTCAATAATAAAAGCCTTCAAATAGCCGATTCCCTTAAACTATCGTCAGTCCTTCTTGTCAATTATGAACTATTTTATAAAATATATTTACAGAAAAAGAATTATGCTAAAGCCTTAGAATATTTTCGGTTTTACACTTTACAGAAAGATACTATATACAACAAACAATTTCACAGAAATCTTGCCGAAATACAAGTTAAGTATGAGATTGACAAAATAGACAGGGAGAGGGAAATGGAGAAGGAATTAATGATACAAGAATACCAGGAGAAAGAAAAAGAAGTTAGGACCCAAAGAACTTACCTTGTTATCATATTTATCTTAATGGTAATTTTTGGAATACTTGTTTATTATGATATTAAGTCAAAAACAAAAGCCAATAAAAAACTAAAGGAGATTAATAAAGAGATAACAGGGCAAAAGGAAAAGTTATCAGAAGCATTAGACGAATTAAGTAAAAGCGAAACAAAATATAAAAATCTGATAGAATACTCACCAACCGGTATAATGTACATAGACAAGAAGGGGAATATCATTGAAGTAAACAAAAAAATGCTTCAGATTTTAGGTTCACCTGGCGAAGAGTCAACCAAAGAAATTAATTGCCTTGAATATCCACCACTCAAAAAAGTCGGACTTTCGGATGATATATTAAATTGCATTGAAACCGGCAATATAATGTATAATGAAAAAGAGTATAAATCGAAGTGGGGAAAAGATGTTTTTTTAAAGTATATAATAGCGCCTGTTAAAAACAAAAGAGGAAATATAACAAGTCTGATTATTAATATAGAAGATGTTACTTACTCAAAAAAAATAGAAAAATCAAGGACACAGTCCGAATTAAAGTACCGGATTTTAGTTGAGAACTCTTTACAGGCAATGCTTATTATTCAGGATGAAAAGCTGATTTTTGCAAATTCAAGGATGAAAGAGCTGACACAATACAGCTTTAAGGAATTATCGGTAAAAGAAAAAAACTGGCTTAGGTTAATAATACATCCTGATGATTATGAACGTGCTTTAAATAATATTAAAGGAGGACTGGAAGGAGAAAAGATACCGGCAAGAACTGAATACAAATACATCAGGAAAGATGGAAAAGTGAGATGGATAGAAACACTGGGTTCTATAGTTGATTACTATGGAAAACCGGCTCTTCTTGTTGTTGCTATTGATGTTACAGAGCGCAAGGAAACGGAATCCATACTGATTGAATCGGGAGAAAAGCTAAGAGAAGCCAATGCTATGAAAGATAAATTCTTTTCCATCATAGCCCATGATCTTAAAAATCCTTTTAATGCCATTATGGGGTTTTCAAATTTACTTTATGAAGCTTATGATAATATAGATGAAAAACAACGTAAAATTTTTATTAAAAATATATGTGAAGCTTCCGAAAGTACGTTCAAGTTATTACAAAATTTACTTGAATGGTCAAGAACACAAACCGAAAACATTGATTATAATCCCGAAATTATTGATATAAGTGTGCTTGTAAATGAAAATATTACTGTACTGAAATCAAGTGCAATCAATAAAGGAATAAAAGTTAATACCACTGTCACGTATAATACAACAGCTTTTGCGGATGAAAATATGATTAAAGCCGTTATCAGGAATTTGCTCTCGAATGCTATTAAATTTGCAAAACCCGGAGGCAAAATTGAAATTACAGCCGAAAATACTGATAATACTGTTGAGGTGTGCGTTGCTGATATGGGAATAGGTATCGAAGAAAAAAACCTGAATAAGTTGTTCAGAATTGACGACCAGTTCAAAACCATTGGTACTGCTAATGAACAGGGTACCGGCTTAGGTTTGATACTTTGTAAAGAATTTGTGGAAAGAAACACCGGTAAAATATGGGCTGAAAGCGAACTGGGAATCGGCAGCAAATTTAAGTTTACCCTTCCCAGACATCGAATATACTGAAACGCATAAACTTTGCAATTTTCAAATAAACTAACTGCGTGGTTTTAAATAAACTATAATTTAAAAAATTTGCATTGCCGTTTTCGTTCAGTTTACAATAAAAATCTTCTATTGTCGGTTTTCTTATTAATTTTGTATTTTTACGCCGGATATTTTTTTACTATTATTCTGAAAATTGATCGTAAAGGAAAAATATAACGAGTTGAATGCTCTTATTAGCTTACTGGATGAGCCGAGCAACCAAATGTTTGATCAGATCAGGAAGCAGATTTTGTTTTACGGGATAGAGGCTATTCCACATTTAGAAGATGCCTGGGATAATTCGTTTGATAATATCATCCAGGAAAGAATTGAAAAGATTATACACAGTATCCAACTGAGCAACCTAAAAGAATATCTTAAAAGCTGGAAACAGAAAAACCATTATAACTTATTTAAAGGTTTCTTTTTTGCTACAAAATACCAATATCCCGATCTTAATGAAGATGAAATAAAAGAGAAAATCGAAAAAATTAAACGTGATATTTGGCTCGAGCTGAATAACAACCTTACAGCACTTGAAAAAGTAAAAGTAATCAATCATATTTTATTCGACATTCATCGTTTTAGCGGGAATAAAACAAATATTGATGCTCCGCAAAATCTTTTCATTAATAATCTGCTGGAGACAAAAAAAGGTAATCACCTGTCGATAGGGATATTATATATCATACTTGCACAAAGCCTTAACATCCCGATATTTGGAGTTAATCTGCCACAGCATTTTATTTTAGCTTATGTTGATGAAATTCATGAAGAAAAAATTTCTTCAGTTAACGAAAACGAGGTTTTGTTTTATATTAATCCCTTTAACAAAGGAGCGGTTTTTACTCAACGTGAAATTGAATTATTTGTTAAACATCTGAAATTGAAACCAAATCCGTTATATTTCAAGCCATGCGATAATATTGTTATAATCAAAAGGCTTTTTGATAACATTATTTATTCTTACAAGAAGTTGGGATACATTGAAAAGGTAGAAGAATTGAAAACAATTGTTACTGTATTATAAGTCCTCAGTCAGCAGTCTTCATCATTCAATCCTCCGATAATTATGATAAAATTTTACTTGGCATACTAAAAGTAACCTCTGTGCCGCTGGGTGTTCCTGTTTTATCTTTAAGATCAGTAATCTTCATATTAAATATTTTCTTGTATTTTTTACTTAAAATCGCCAGCCTCTCTTTTATAATAGATATTGCCACAGATTCAAATTTTTTAAGTTTTTTCAATTCCGATGCTTTGAGCCTGCCCACCCCGTTATCTTCAACTTTAAATAAAATTGAATCATCCTTTTTGTCGAACCTGATATGAATAAACCCTCCTTGTTTTTTATGCCTTAATCCATGTTCAATAGCATTCTCGATAATAGGTTGTGCAAGCATTGGAGGAATGCTGATATTCCCTGTTTCAATATTTTTATCTATTTCAATTGCATAAGTGAATTTATTTTCGAATCGCAGCAACTGTAACTCAAAATAAAGCTCAAGTGTGTTGACCTCTTTCTCAAAAAGAATAAATTCAGATCTTGAATTTTCCAGGATTAATCTTACAAGATTGGCGAATTTAGCAAGGTAATCCCCTGCCTCGATAAGGTCTTTTTTATAAATATAACTTTGAATCGCAATAAGTGAATTGAAGATAAAGTGCGGATTCATCTGCGACCGGAGTAGCTGCTGTTCTAATTGTATGGTTTTGTGCTTTGCTTGTAGCCTTTTATTACGATAAAACAAGTAAACCATCAGCACTATTAGGGTAAAAAATATAACTAAGGCAAGAATGAGCTGGTTTCTCTGGCTGATCTTTAGCATCTGCACCTCGTTTTTTTCAGTCAGTAAGGCAAGTTGCTGTTCTTTCTTTTCAGTTTCAAATTTTGTTTCAATCTCCCTGATTGCTTTATATTTTCCTTCGCTGAAAAGACTATCTTTAATATCGGAATAAAATTTGTAATAATGTAAGGCTTTCCCGGTATTATTCTGCCCTTCGTATATTTCCGATAAAAATTCATAAGCATTCTTAAGTGCCTGTAAGTTTTCCGTTTCTTTTGCAATTTCAAGACTTTGCTTAGCCATCTCCAGCGCCTTTGAGTAATTATGTTTCAGAAAGAACACATTAGCAATATAACCAAGTGATTCAGCCATGCCCGGTTTGTCATTTTCCTGACGGGATATTTGTAGTGCTCTGTAATAATACTCATTTGCTTTGTCATACTTCTTTTCCATTTTATAAGTCAAACCGATGTTTTTATAACATTCATCCATTTCGTGGCGGTAGCCTGATTCTTCATATAAATCAATTGATTTATTAAAGTAACTTCTTGCCAATGAATACTCCTTCATGTTTAAATACACTTTACCAATGTTCAGATAACTCTCCGTTTCACTTACTTTGTCTTTTGTTTTATAAGCGATTTGAAGAGCTTTATTGTAATATTCAAGCGCTTTATTAAAATCGTGTTGTTCACTGTATATTTTACCAATATTCAGATAACAAGCACATATTCTCCGTTCATGCCCTAATTCTTCAAAGGTTTTAAGAGCTTTTAAATAATATTCCAAAGCTAAGGTAAAGTATCCCTTTTTCAGGTATATTGTACCATTATTAGCATAGCAAACAGCAACCCAGGAGATGTCTCCTGTCTGCTTTGCACCGGATAACGCTTTTTCATTATATTCAAGCGCCAGATCATATTTCCCCTGGTTTTTGTAAACAATGCCTATTTCGCTGTAACATTCTGATATTATTGATATGTCATTTAATTCTTCACAGATAGCAAGGGCTTTAAAAAAATAATTCAATGCTTCAGAATAATCGCTACGAAAAAAGTACTCAATTCCTATTTCTATTATCGCCCGTGCAGTTTGTCTTTTATAGGTGTTAATTGTTTTAATGCTTTTCCTTTCTTGCTTATGCTCTAAGCTTGAGATATTTTTTTCTGCAATTTTTAAGGCAGTTTGGTAATATAACAGAAGCGAATCGGAAGGCCCGCTTAAAAATTGATTGCCTAATTCAAACAGGATTTTAATTTTGGTTGTATCATGAACAGCTTTGTTCAATTCGGTCAGTAAACTGTCGGTTTTGAGTAATGATTGCCCGAAAGAATTTTTTAAAAGTAAAAAAAAGATAATTATCAAAAACAGTAATGGTTTTGTAATGTATTTCAAAAGGAATTGCATAGGAATACTCTTTAATACAAAAATAAGTATTTTAGTTCATATCACTCTATCCTGCTTCCCGTCCCTGCATTCGGTTTCCAGTAATTATCTTTATCAATATCATCTACTGTTCCATCCCTGTTAAAGTCGCCAAAGTAGTAACCTGTGTTGCCATACTGAACTAACCATACTTCATTCTTATCTGCATTGTCCACTTGCCCGTCGTGGTTTCCATCGCCACTGATCATTCCCCAGATACCAGGAGCAATTTCTTTATGAGCTGTTACACCTCCCCAAACCTG
>JAIORT010000393.1 GCA_021107975.1 Bacteroidales bacterium
GCAAAATTACTATCAATGAAAAATTTATTCAAGACGGGATTGGTAGAGGGGATACAGAAAAGAGACCGGCAGATAAAACTGACAGCCTCTTTTACTTAACCAATATGTTTTAATTCAATCCTCAGTTTTCTTTCGATAGCTATCCGGATCAGTCTCCAGTCTATCGACTGCCGACTAAATTATTCCGGAATAAACGAACCACTACCCAAGTTTGGCAGCCAGAAATCATTTTTATCCGGGTTGTTCACCTGTCCGTTCAGATTGTAATCACCTTCAAGGTATCCGGCAGTTCCGGTTTGTATTGCCCAGGGAGCATTTTTGTCAGCAGTTAATACCTGCCCGCTTCCATTACCATCTCCGCTCATCATACCCCACATTACAGGTGTTGATGATAATTGCTTATGAGCTGCTGCGCCGCCATGAGCCTGTCCGGAGCCTGTTGAGAAGTTATAAGTATAAGTTCCGCCGGAAAGTGATAGTGCATTAGCGGATAATACGCCGAGGTGATTTCTTTGCCATATAACAACATAAAGACCATTGTTAACAGTTGCTGTGAAATTAAGCAGGCTGCCTCCGTTAAGGTCAACAACTTCTCCGGTGTTTAATACAAATGCAGCTTGTTGTGCTATCATTGTACCTGGCACTGCTGCTGCTGCACTTGTAGCATCCCTTAATTCTACCAATACCCAGTCAACTATGTAAATATTTGGAGTCGAGGCACTTTCACTTCCGGTATAATACCAGTCAGGACTTGGGTTGCCAAAGTAAGGCAGTGTTGGCTGGAACGGATGATTAGTCGGTAATATTCCGTTTATATCCGTATCCATTTTATTAGTTGAAGGATTGAAAGGACCTTCAAGGAAGACTGTTAAATTAAGGTTGAAGCTTGGAACAGTCCAATTGACACGATTGAACGGGTCATAGTCATAAGCCTCTCCGTGGAAACCACCTGTTGCACTATTGAAATTAACAGCCCCGGCATCTACACTCTTATATACATTATAAGCGCCACCCCAGGTATTAGTCGGGAAAATGGCATTGTCAACCGTAAAGTTCTGATTTGAATTTACAGTTAACAACCTTCCGCCGGCAGCTCCGTTTCTGAATAAACAATTGTCAAACGGATGCCCTGCATCAACAACAGCACCTGTTAATAAATTAATTCCGTTAGAAGCCATATATTCGAAAATACCATACTCAGCGCTTATTGTGCCACCACTCATAACCTGTAAGTCATAATATCCCGAACTATGTGTAATTGTAGCTTCATTGCCCGATGAACCTACTACACTTAAAGTTCCTCCGCTCAGAACATTTAGTACATTTCCACTGTTTAACTCTATTGTACCATTTGCATTAACATTTAATGAGCCTCCGCTATTTACATCAATATTGCCATTTACTGTAATTGTGTTACTACTTGAATTAAAAGTTGAATTAACCGATAGGTCATTCTGGATTGTCAATGGTGATCCCGGGTGGATGCCAATGGAGGCTGATCTGTCAACCACAAGATTGTAAAAGTAGTTTCCATTTGTTACCTGCACGTAAGCACTTACAGAAGAACCGACTAATTCAACTATGCCACCTGTTGGCTGGAATGCACCGGCAACTGATGAATGGAATGTCATGCCTGTTCTGATAATACCACCACTTACATTGGATGTTCCACTAAAACTGATATAGTTATTTGTCGTCTCAAACAGACCAACAGTCATGTTAAAGCTTCCCATCATATCACCCCAACCGGAAGCATAAGCTGCATCACAAATAAATGAGGCATCATCAATATCTAAAATACCTGATGCTCCGAAATAAAACAAACCATGTACAAGAGTGCTTCCTGTAGGATCTAATTCAAGCTCACCATCCAAAGTAAAGTCCAGATCACATGAAACCAAAGCGCCGGAATGAATTCGGAATGATGCGCCATTTTCAATTTCCCAAGTGCCGTTTATAATCCAGTCAGCGGGAGTTTGCCAGGAAATGCCTGATTCCATAAGGCAATCACCTGATACACGAATAGGGTATAGCCCCTTATCGTCAACACCGCCATTTTCACCTACTGTTGGGGTAATAACTAAATTACCGTAAGATGCGTCTGCGTCATAAGAGCCTATTCCTGATTTAACATAGGCAGTATTGCCTGTTCCGAGTTGAGCATTTGTACCATCCTGCCAGTACCAGTATGGCGCGTATATCTCACCTGCAGTAACATTATCGGAAGAACCTGCCTGCCAGTTGATGGTGCTCGTGTGTAAAACGCCGGCACTGTTATTCATGATCAGTTGTCCAGAAAGATTACAATACCCGGTGGTTAGCTGGTTGTCAACGATCTCAATTGAAGCGCCGGACCCTAAATGAAATTCATCACAATATGCAGCCGCCCCTGAAACAACCGGATCGTTTGGAGTACCTGCCGGTATTGTAACATCAATTGTTGCATCGGGTACTATATAATCGCTCCAGTTTTCGGGTGTGAACCAATCGGAAGATACAGCACCCGTCCATAAACCGGGTACAAATCCTGTCCAGTCGATAAGGTTGTAAGGGTCATATTCGAAAGCAGGACCTGCAAAGAAGCCGGTAGCTCCATCAAATGTAACATGACCTGTGTTATAAGCCTTCCCTACATTAATATCAGAAACCCCGGTTTGTGGGAAATTTGCGCCTGTACATGTAAGTGTTTGATCATTATTGAGAACTAATAATGGGGCAAACCCCGGTGTGCCGTTTTGGAATGTACAGTAATTAAATGCATGAGCAGGATCAACAATACCACCAATATCTACCCAAACGCCATTGGCATCCATGTCTTCAAAAATAGCATACTCGGCACTGATAGTACCTCCACTATTAATTTTGAAAGCGTAATACCCTGTATTCAGTGTCTGTATAGTTGCTTCGTTACCTGCTGAACCAATAGCCTGGAGTGTACCACCATTGTTAATTGTTAAATCACTACCACCGCCAATTTTCAGGTTGGCATTATCATCAACTATCAGAATGCCACCATTATTAACTATAACATCCCCTGTGCCGCCAAAGTTGTTTCCGTTCAAATCTAAAGTACCTTCCTCAACTATAAGAGAACCATCTTGCTGACAAGTGAAGTAACTTAACACCATAACAGATTGTGCTTTCCCGCCATCAGTATTTTCAGACAGTGAAACTTTTCCAGCGTCAGGATCAAGAACTGCCTCATATTTTGTTGAGGTTTTATCTACCGTTATATTGTGGAAATAACCTGATGCACTGAGATATTCAAGTGTAGCATCACTTGTGCCTTTGAAAATAATAGTATTGTGCATCGAAGAGGTATGCATTGCACCTCCGCTCTCTACCGTAAAATCACCCCATACGGTATGTGTTAATGCTGTTATATTATCTTCCCAGATGCCCATATATATTAATATATTTCCGTATGCCTGAGTATTGTCATTTGACTTAAATTCGCCGCCGCCTTTATAAATCGTAAGATTATAAAAATCTTCCTGCGGTGCTGCAGTTGTCAGGATTTGGTTACTGCCTCCGTTAAAAATAACATTTGAAAAATCCGGACTAAAACCATATTCGCTGGCATAGGAGGAATTGTAGTTTGTCCAGTTGCCTCCAAGGTAGATGTTTTTAATGTAAGCGTCATTTGCATTTAATCCTGCATTGAGTTCAATTGTAACATCATCACCTACAATTAAATCTGAAGGATCATTCATCTCAAGTGTACCATCAACAATATGGAGGTCATTAGTAACATTGATGTCGTAAAACATTTCCAGTCCTAAAAATCCTAAATAGGTTTTATCCACTGTAAGATTATAAAAGGTTTCTGTTGTAGTAATATCACCAGTGCCCGCACCATTAAATATTACAGTTCCTGTTCCTTCTTCAAATGCTGCATCGCCGCCAGTATTTGTCCAGTTACCTCCAACATAGATATCGTATTGATTGGAAGCGGCATCAAATGTTCTTAAGGGACCCGAATTGATAAGTAGATCATTTTTAACTTCAATATCGGAGTGAAGAGCCACATAATTAGACCTGTCAATAAGTAGCTCATTGAAATAGTTGCCGTTTGCATAAGAACATAATATAAATGGATTCGGATCATTTCCAGTCATCTCAACAGTTCCTCCTGATGGTTGGAAAATCCCGGCATCGGAGGCATAAAAGGTAAATCCGCAGCGCATAATTCCTCCACTGATGTTATTTACTGATGTAGAAGAGAATCTCATGCTGTTATGGCTTATCTCAAACAAACCGTTTGTAAGGTTAATTGTTCCATATAAGTTTTGCCATGCTTTACTCTTATTATATGATTGATCGGCAATAACAGTACCTGTTGTAATATCAAGTGTTCCTGTGGAAGCAATACCAATATCACCATGCAATAATACATTACCGTCGGCAACATCCAAAAGTCCGTTAAGGGTGAAGTCGTTGTCAATTTCCAGGTAACCGCCCTTAGCTCCGGAACCACCTGCTGATATACCTTTACCGGAAGAAGCGCCATTTACTCCATCCTTTTTAGCATTGTAAACATAAATTTCACTCGCTGCATCATCTGTCAAGATTCCATGAACAATCATAGTTTCATCTTGCATTTCAAATTTGTTGTTAGGATATATTGTAACGTTTCCATTGACAACAATTGGTTCAGTAGCAGAATTATCAATATATGTTATTTGGTTTGCATTTTTATGAATCTCTATATTGCCATAAGTTGCAGTTGGTTCAAAATTTGAGGGTCCACCGCCGGAAATACCATTAAAAATAATTGTATTATTAGTAGTAGCTGTAAACGAACATCCTGAACGGGGAATAATCCAACCATAAATATGTGCAACCCCATTTGAAAGATTAGCGGTTGATCCTGAGTAAAAATTAAGTTGATCCAAATAGCTGGCTCCGATATTCAAAATATCAGCAGCATTTGTCATATTAAGTGTACCGTAAACATCACAATCATGGGCAACTGTTGCTTCATAACCGTTTAATGTAAATGATCCGGCAGTGATGGTTAAATTATTGTTAACAACAAGGTCGCCATTATAAAGATAACATGTTCCTGTACTTTTATTTATAATAAGATCATAAAACTCTGTATTTCCATCCTGGTCATCAATATATTGTGTTGCAGTACCGTCCATTTCTACTGTTCCACCTGTAAGCTGTATGTTGTAAGCTGCATTTGCCAGCACTCTGAAGTAGCCACCACATCTGATGGTACCTCCTGTAACATCAGCCTGACTACCATTCTCGAATTCCACACCGCCTGCTACATCTATTTCCTGGCTATTAAATAGTTTAACTGTTCCTCCATCTTCAACTTCAAAAGCATTAGAACCAGCGCCATTTATGGTCAATATCCAATCTTGATTTGAATCTATCTGGAAAATTCCTTCTCTGATCTCAAAGCTAACCCCAACGGTCATATCCTGCCACATATATACGTAATTTGAGCTATTATCCTTATCAATCCTTACATACCTGTAAGTATCGTCTTCATTGTCATCATCCCATGAAGTACTTGTTGAGCCATTGAAGTATAAATAGGTTGATCCGGTTGATTGTGTAAAAGTACCGGCATCTGAATTAAAAGCGCCATAAACATGCAAATAAGTGGTGCCTGTCTGAGTTAAGGTTGCACCTGATAAAATCTCCAGGTTTCTACAATTAGCATGAGTTGAGCTGCTAATAGTAGGCTGGTAAGGTGTTCCTGAAGGTATTGTAACATCAATTGTTGATGTTGGAATATTTCCATCGTCCCAGTTGCCGGCAGTATGCCAGTTAGTGCTTACGGTACCTGCCCATAATCCGGGAGTGCCTGTAACATATAAGGCATAATCCTCGGTTTCGCCGTAAGAACTTGTACCGCATGGAGTTGGGGCAGTATTATATGTTAAACGCACCCTCATTGTTGTATATCCTGAAACAGCACTTGATGGTGCGGTAATCGTTGTGGAGTAAACAGGTCCGGCACCTGAACCAAGTACAAATTCCTCACCTGTGTCATAGAAATCTCCATCCTGGTTCCAGTCAACCCAAGCCTTACCTTGGTCTGCAGAATAGCCGTTAATTGTAACATTGATGGTTTGGCTGGCACCTTTATTGATCGATGTTACAAGTCCGGTATAATCATGAAATCCGCCAGGTGACCGTCCGGTGGTATTATCAATATCACCCATCGTAACATTTTTAATGTACTCAAAGTTTGACCAGGATGTATGTCTTGCGTCACAATAAGTATCTGTTGGAGGAGTGGATAGCCCGGTAACAATAAGTGCATAAGCCTGCTCGCTACCTGATAAGCTGCCATCGTGGTCAACGCGTAATGTATAATATCCTGCCGAAGGGCTTTGGATATTTACGACTTCAACATTATCCCGCCAATTCTCGCCTGAATGTGTAGCAGCAGCAGACGGGCTGTATGGATTCAGTTTCCAGGCATAATATGTAGCTGCTGCTTCATCATATATTTTCAGGTCGAGTTCATTTACAAGCATTGAAGTAGTAGGGTTTAAAGAGGCAGCCGGTGGAGTCCCGGGAGGGTCGGTCCAGCAAAGTGTTACATTAATATCTGAAGTTCCATTGCTGTAATAAGTATAATTAATTGTTTGTCCATTTTCCAGGATACCTTCAACAATTAAACCTCCTTGGGTATCATCATCTGTGATGAGTCCGGCAGCACCGGTGGCATTCATCAGTCCCCATCCAAACATATAATCAGGGCCGTCAGCCGGGCCGGCTTCATTGGCTGTATTTATAGCCAGTCCTTTTAGCGCAGCAGCGCTCATGTACCCACCCCTGAGGCTTTCATAATAATCCTGCAATAATGCAAGGGTGCCTGTAACACTTGGTGTTGACATGGAAGTTCCATCAAGATACGTGTAATCGTTATCGGCATCATCATCAGTAGAATATACGTAAACTCCGTTTGCAACCAGGTCTGGTTTTATCCTTCCGTCATCGGTTGGTCCCCAGCTACTAAAGCTGCTCATAACTACATCGGATGGTTGTGTCCATCCTCCGGTAATATCATTTACAGCTCCAACAGTTAAAATATTTTTAGGAACACCATGCTGATCAATACAATCATATCCATTTGTTCCTCCGTCAGGGTCACGGCTGGTGGTACTGTAAACCCAGGAACTTCCGTTCCAGTAATAGTGCCCTCCTGAGTGGTCATCATTTCTGTCGTTACCTGATGATTTACAAATGAGGTAATGAGGAGCATCATAAGCAATCTGGTCCCATTCCTGGGCATAAGAATCATAAAACCCGAAAAGATAGTCTTCAGTAGAACTGATTGATGGGTTACCGTACCAATACCATGTTGATCCAGAGTTATACCATCCCCTGGTATATCCATAAGAGTGGTTCGACAGAGTGAGCCCTCCGGATGCAGCGTTGGTCATTTCTGTCTCATCATTTGTCCAGTCATAGGCATCCAGTTCAGCTTCATAAGCCATTCCGTGAGCGGAACTCACCTGTCCCTGGGCAATAATAGTCCCTGCTACATGCGTTGAATGGTATGAAGTAGAACCTGGTGAATCCTGTTGTGTAACACGTCCGTCAAATTCCTGGTGGGTGAGCCTTACACCACCGCCATCCCATTCGCCGGCAGTAAATCCCGAACCTGTCAGGTTTAACCCTGAAGAACCGCCAACCCAAAGGTCATCAGTGTTAATGGTTCTTGCAGCATTCCGGTTATGTGTCATGTAATACTGCGGCATTCCGTTTGGACTAATGTATTGTATTTCCCTTACACCCTCTTCGGTTTCAATCCTTATCGGCCATCCTTTTTCCTGGGCTACACGTTCAACTTCTGCCCGTTGTAATAAAAATTTCTGGTGAAACTTTTCTGCCAGTTTCTCAAGTTTCTCCTTGTCCTGGTCTTTATACTGGTTTGGATTTCTTGTCTGGGCTATAATATAATTAGTAAAGCCCAGAATGATAACTGCAATTAAAAATGGTGTAAGTTTTTTCATAATGGTTTGAATTTAGGTTATTAATAATGTTAATTAGTTTTGCGATTTATAGCCCTCAAAGATAAAATAAAAAAAATCGAAAAACAAAATTTATCAGTAAAAATATTTAATATGAATTTAATTATGTAGAGAAGTACATGCTTTAAAGTAGGGAAAGGCTAAGGAAAAGGAAATAAGAGATGGTATATAAAAATCAAGGGATGAGAGAATAAAGTTAAAGCCAGCCCTTATCTCGGCTCAAGGCATAGTTTATAGAATACTACAGGGTCAATACTATCCTGTCCACATTTACCATAATAGTTAGGGTTGTTGTAGTTTTTTTATTAACAATTTTATGTTAGTTGTGAAACAGGCACAGCAAGTATATCACATAGCCGCATTTTGGTTTATCAAGACAAATGATTGGTAAATTTAAAATATTAGAAATCAAAATAAATCCATCAAGTGAACGGCTATGTGCCATACTTGCAAACCGTTATAGTAGCAATATGTTTTTAATTATACCCGTGCTTTTTTTGATTTGAGAAAGGAAATGCGAGAAAGCTAATCCGAAAGAGCTATGTAATCGCCAATTGACTAATTAAATTTATTTCCCCCGCTTTTTCTTTGTTATAGGGCTTTACATTATAAAAATACGTAATATCCCGCACTGTTTTTGCGTAATTTCCCTTATTAAAATTGGGTATTTTCCCTGTTTTATTTTCTTTTTTATCTGCATAGATTTGCTGCGTGATTAAAAACTCATTCAGTTTTATTTTAAATTTATATACATTATGAAAATAGCTTTAGTATCACTTCAGTTTGAAAAGACCTCCACAGGAGGAGGAGGCGTTCATGTCGAAAATATTTGCCAGCAGTTTATTAATCTTGGGCAACAAGTTACTGTCATCTCTATTCATACGGATAAAACCATTAAAGATGAACAGCTTGAAGACTGTGAAATTCCGTTTAGCATTGAAAGTCGGGATAATCTTCAAATCGTGAGGCTGCTTATTGATAGAAATATATCACAGCCTTACGTTGGCTCAAAAGAAGTTGAGCTTAACAGGATAGAAAAATTCTCTTATGCAGCAGTTTCCTGGATAAAAGACAGAATTGATGAGTTTGATGTAATCAACCTTCATGGTCATCACATGCTTCCCGGGTTGATGGCAAAAGAACTGCAGGGCTTAGGACCTATTGTAGTTTCAACTCTTCATTCGTTAGAATCAACCTTTATTTCTCAAAAAGGAGATTCATTAGGTTCGTTTGAAGCAACTACTGAAGTTCTTGAAAAATTAAGAAATTGGGAAGCTATGAGCCGGTTTGCAGATTATATCATTGTAAACAGCATTCTTGTTAAAAATGAATTCATTGAAATAGCAATAGCTCATGGAGCAGAGTTAAAAGATTTCGAACATAAAATAAAATTGATTTCAAGCGGATGCAATAAAGATTTCCTGATGGATGATGATGAAATAAGAGAAAAACTTTCGGAAATTCCCGAAACAATCAATCTTGTAACATTCAGCAGGGTTGATCCAAGTAAGGGAATTGAATATTCGATAAAAGGGGCAAAGGCGGCAGCCCGGATGGTTCCTGATAAATTAAATCTGACTATTGCCGGTATCCCCGATTCGGATGAGTATGTTGCCAAATTAAAATCTGAGTTAGAGGATTTACCTGAGAACCTTGAAGTAAATTTCCATTTTACCAGCGCTATCAGTCCTCCTGATGAGAAAAAAGAAATCCTGGATGATAAGCATATTTATATTTTACCCACCCTAAAAGAGCCTTTCGGAATGTCAATCATCGAAGCATCAGCCAGGGGAAATATGAAT
>JAIORT010000428.1 GCA_021107975.1 Bacteroidales bacterium
GGATATGATATTCTTCGACGAATAGATACTGCTTTCAGAACCTGTTCAATTTGATTAATAGAATTGTTGTAAATATCACGAGCTGAATTCAAATCAAGGCGGACGCGGGTTTGTACCTCTGTAAAATATATATTTCCAACATAAAGAGATGTAACAACAGCTAATATAATATTAGAAGCTAAAATAATTATAAATAATCCTATTGATAGTTTTAACCGAATTGACATAATAGCTTTCCCTTTCTTTTATGACAATGTATTTATACAAAATTAATTGAATTTTTTCTTTAGAGCCAAAAAAACAGTAAAAAATATTGAATGAATAAATTTATCAAAAAGAAGCTAAGAAAAAAAAAGTAATCTGTAATACAACCGATTTACATTACGGCTATTTTATCATTGAAAGTTTTTCAGTGTATGTATTGTGTCCGATTTGAAGGTTCAGAAAATAAATCCCCGGTGGCAATTCTTCAAAGCGGATTTCGAAGTAATAGTTTCCGGGCATAAGATTTCCAATTGTTTTAGTTTTTACGATTTCTCCAAATAAGTTGACTATTTGGTATCTTACAAATTCTTCCTTTTTAAGCTCTAAATTAAGGTTTGTTAAGCCTTTTGAAGGATTTGGAAAAACAGACCATGAAGATTGAAGCCTGCTATTATCAACAATTCCTGTTGCGGGTCCTACCCTGAAGTTAACAGAATCTCTATAAGTAAAAATCCCTCCTTTTCCGATTTCATAATTCCCGTCTAAAACCCCCCAGACACCCATACCATACTCGCAGCACATACCGTTTCCGCCTGCATCGTAAACAGTAAATTTATAACAGTCGTTTTCAGTAATGTTACAATTTTCCTGATAAACATGTCCCGGCTCGGCATAGGGACCTCCTGAAAAAGCTACATTTCCTTCTGAACCTGTAATTTCCCAGGTGGTTTCATCGGGGAAATCATCCGTAATTATTACTACCGTAACAGTATTAGATGAAATATATGCTTTCATAAAAGATTTATGAATTGTATCGTTTTTACCATAATCATCCGGAACGCCATTTGGGTTTGAGGAGTATATTTTTAAATCATTATCGTCTTGAACATCAAAACAAATCTGGTTAAGGGTAACAAGTTCCGTATCAATAGAACCAAGATTTCCTGACCATTGATATGTTGCCGGTTCTCCATTATTTACAGTATAATGAATATCTAAGGAGGTAAGATCAGCCAAGCCATTATTCCGGATTACTATTTTAGGATCAACATATCCTAAGCAGTTATGCCTGGAAATATTTCTAATTTCAATTATTTCAGCGTCATTGGAGTAAAATGGTATTACCTGCGAGTTACTGCTGTTTACTGCTTGATGAACTTCTTTAGTATTTTTATTTTGAACAAATCCTACTGTGGCTATCTCATCTATATTGTAAACATTTGCAAACTCCCATGAAGATTGTAGGATGACATAATCATCAGGTTCAAAAGAAGATGGTATTCCAGCACCTGAATTTTTAGGAAGCAATTTTTTTAATACATGATAAAAATCTTTTTCTCCGTTTGATCCGGGAGGATAGGCAAAATGGATATGTTTTTCAACGACTCCCATGAATGCAACAAGGGTACCACTAACATTATCGGTGGCTTTTATAAGCATAGTAACATAAACAGAATCCTCATCCGGTGAAATTTGCTGATAAAGCTGAATTTCAAAAGGTGAAGGAATGGCATACCTGTTATTAACCGTATTGATATTCCATCCGCTTGGAGATCCATTAAAGTAATTTCCATCCAAAACCGAACGAGGAACGCTACTTACGCCATAATATCCAACCCGTGTAGCAGGATCGCCCGGATTATGATTATTCATGGGATCATATCCGGGCCAGCTTACATGATACTTAATAGCTGTTATTTTATCCGGATTTGCGTTTATCAGATTATTAATTGTAGGGTTCCATGTAGCACAAGGTCCGCAAGAAGCTTGTGTGAAATGCTCTAAAAGTACAAGTCTCTGCGATTGTCCGAAGGTAAATAAAGAAAACATTGTTAAAATCAATAATAGGTAAATACTCTTTTTCATGATACTTTATATTTAGTTATATAAATTTTTAAATAAGACAAACAGCATTTTTAAAGGTTGCATTTAAAATTTTTATTTTTAGCATGGTTTTTGATAACTTTTATACTTTATTTTTCGTTTTTTAAGGCAACCTTTTTCGCTGATTTATTGTCTTTAATAACATATTACATACTTAAAATAATTAATTATGAAAAATTTAATACTAACATTAATTATTACGATAATATTTTCAAGCTCTTTTTCACAAAATCTTGAATTATATTTTGAGGGTGAACTTCTTGAACCAAATGAAGAAATAACAATTATTGCTCATCCTGATTCGGGAACGATAGTATTTGATTCACTTGGTGTGAAGAATATTTCATCAACTGAAATGGATGTATTAGTTAAAAAAGTTATTATTGATACTATTCCAACTACTACGAATGATTTTTGTTGGGGATCATGTTATCCGTCTTTCGTTTACGTCGCAACATATCCTGTAACTATCGGACCCGGAGATATTTATCATGAGTTTGCAGGTCATTATTCACCTAATGGAATTGAAGGAAAATCGAAGATTATGTATGTGTTTTTTGACATGAACAGTCCAGACGATTCAGTATCGGTCATTGTTGATTATAATGCAACAACATCAGGAGTTATTGATAATTACTGTAATTGTTCCATATCAAATGCATATCCAAATCCGGCAAATTCCTTTACTTCGCTTAATTATGATATGAATGGAGTAAAAAATGCAAGGCTTGTAATATACAATTTCCTGGGTTCAGTAGTTAAAGAAATAGAGATTACAAATAGTTATGGTAATCTGAAGGTAAATACCTCGGATTTTGACGAGGGTATTTATTTCTACTCACTTTTGATCAATAATAAGGCTTTAAAGACTCAAAAATTGATCATCAACCACTAAACAACAACCTGAAATTTAAAGCCTCCTGATGGGGGCTTTTTTTATTCTATAACATTATGAAATTTTGTTTTTTTAAGAAAATTTAAAATTTCCGCTATAATTTACGTATCTTATACTGCCTGAGTACTTTATGTAAAATAATGCGTAATATCCCGCAGTAATTTTACGTGTTTTTACGCATAAAAATTGGGTATTTTCCCTGATTTTTATTCCTTTTTATTGACATAACTTTGTCGCGTTATTTTTTTTTATTTTAAGATAATATGAATATAGAAAAGAATTTTCGGTTTTTAATTAGTGATTTACGGGATTTGGCAGTAAAAGAAATAACCGATGATTTCGGTAATATAAAGGCAAATACCCCGAATTTAAATAAGGGTATTTATTTCTATTAGCTTCTCTTCTTCTGATGTTCAATATTAAGTTTGAATACTTAAATTGATCATTAAACACTCAACAACAACCTGAAAGTAAAAGCCCCCATCTGGGGGCTTTTATTATTTAGTTATTATCTGGTTTTTGCAATTTAACCGGATTAAGAGATTTTAAATTCATTTTTTATCTTATCAACATAATCAAGCTTTTCCCAGGTGAATAACTCCACTTCCTTAGTAATTTTTCCCCAATATGGAGATTCATAAACTTTCTTAACAACTTTAGGAGTTCTTCCCATGTGACCATAAGCGGCAGTCTCAAGATAAATCGGATTTCTCAATTTCAACCTGTCTTCAATAGCAGCCGGACGAAGATCAAATATTTGTTTTATCTTTTCTGCAATCTCTCCATCAGTCATCTCTACTTTTGAAGTACCATAAGTATTAATAAGAATTCCGACAGGATGTGCAACACCTATTGCATACGACAACTGAATAAGCACTTCATCGGCAATACCTGCAGCTACCATATTTTTAGCAATATGCCGGGAAGCATAAGCGGCTGAGCGGTCAACTTTTGAAGGGTCCTTACCAGAAAAAGCGCCGCCTCCGTGTGCACCTTTACCACCATAAGTATCAACAATGATCTTACGTCCTGTTAAACCGGTATCGCCGTGAGGACCGCCGATTACAAATTTTCCGGTTGGATTAACGTGTAATATAAAGCTATCATCAAACAATTTCTGAACGCGGTCAGGGAGTTGTTTCTTTGTCCGTGGTATCAAAATATTATGTACATCCTCCTTGATTCTATCTAACATCTTTACGTCATCATTATCAAATTCATCGTGCTGAGTAGAAACAACTATTGTGTGAATTCTTACCGGTTGATTGTTATCATCATATTCAATGGTAACCTGCGATTTTGAATCGGGACGGAGGTAGGTCATTTCTTTGCCTTCTCTTCTTATTTCAGCTAATTGCTGCAATAATATATGGGCAATGTCGAGGGGCAGAGGCATATAATCATCAGTTTCCCTACAAGCATATCCAAACATCATTCCCTGGTCGCCTGCACCTTGTTCCAGCCTGTTTTCACGATCAACGCCCCTGTTAATATCAGGAGATTGCTCATGAATAGCATTTAAAACACCGCATGAATCGCCTTCAAAACGATATTCGCCTTTCGTGTATCCTATCTTGTTAATTATCTTCCGGGCAATTTCCTGAACATCCACATAAGTTTTTGATTTAACCTCACCTGCTATTACTACCTGTCCTGTTGTTACAAGTGTTTCGCAGGCAACTTTTGAATCAGGGTCTGAAGCCAGGAATTCGTCAACCATTGCATCTGAAATCTGATCGGCAATTTTATCAGGATGTCCTTCCGAAACAGATTCTGAAGTAAATAAATATCCCATAATAAGTTATAATTAAATTTTGTTTATAAATGTTTTAAGGTGGTAATTTTGATTGAATTGACAGAACTGAGAATTATTTCACTCCCGTCCCGAAGTTTCAGGATTCGGGATGGTTGCAATCAATCAAATCTTTCCACATATTAAGGCGGCAAAAATATAAATTAAATAACTACTATAAAAAAATTTTCACAAATAACTATTAATCATTTTCGCCTGTTTATATAAACCAACGGACTGATTAAGATTAGCAATAAAGAAACCGAAACCAAACCAAAACCTAATCCAAACCGGTCGGCAAAAAAACCGATAACGGGGGCAAGAATAGCTGCTATCAATGTATGTGCCTGCGATTCGGCGGAAAGGACGGTGGCTAAAATATCTTTGTTAATAGTTTCGGTTACATAGGAAATACCAATTGGCTTCCTCAAATTTTCAATAATATAAATTCCAATGTAAAAAACGATTGAAAGGATCAATATATCAAATTTAAAAAATAAACCGCTCAACACACCGGCTATTAATCCAACTGTCAGGGTTAGGTTAAGAGGTAAGCCCAGGCTTTTGAATTTCTCGGCAAATCTCCCGGAATTTCTGGAGGAATAAGATGTTAAAAGATATATCAGAAAATATATCAATCCGATAATTATAGATGCCCTTTGCTTTTCGTTAAATACAACTAAAACCGGAAGCGTCAGCGCAAAAGTTTTTAATACCGGCTGTAAATAATCTTTCATTGCCCTGTAATAACCTGTATATACCGAAAGATTGGCAACAGCCTTTAATACTCTTAATCCTTTAAATGAATAAACAAAATCAAAGAACACTTTTTTAAAGTTCGCAGTAATTTCTCCTTTTTTAAGCCGGGCAATACTGCCATTTAGTTCTTTAGGATAGGAAGCAATCAAAATAAGATCAAGCACATAAGGTATGGTTGAAAACAGAAATATCAAACGAAAGCTGCCGGTAAAGAAAACAAGAAAACCGGCAAGCAAAGCCGAAATAGCAGAGCCAAGCTGGGAATAAGAGCGGGTATGACCGTAATAATATACCTTTTGATCTTCCCACCCTTTTATCTTCAGGTAATCAAATATCATAGCCTTGTGTGTTCCGGTTCTGAATGCATCACCGAGCGAATAGATGATAATGGCAATAATAAAAGCAAAATAGCATCCGGCAAAATAAAATGCAACAAATGAGATAATGTAAAATAGAAAAGAGGATACCATTGTTTTCTTTCTGCCCACTGAATCGGCAATGATTCCTGCCGGTATCTCAAAAATACTACGGGTAATTTCACGGATGCTGTACAAAACCCCTATCTGCAAAAAAGAAAGATTATTCTCAAGAAAAAAAAGAATAAGAAAAGGCTCAAAAAGACGAAGATTTTTTAAAAACCCGTAGAAACAGAATTTATAGTATTGAAGGTCTTTTTTAAAGTATTGCCCTTTTATATTCATAGCTGAATTTGAAAGGGTCAAATTTATGAAATAAATCTCTAATTATTCGTCAGACCACTTCGCACTAAGCAAACGCACAGGGCAGTGGTCTGACGAATGTAACATGAGTGTTTTATTTTGATTTTTTCATTTTACTAAGATGTTCCATCCCGCCTAATTTCATCGAACTGCCGAGCTTTGCAACATGGTTCAGATCGATATTGCCTGTAAGACTTAACAATACCACTTCGTCATCACCATCCACAACCATCAGCATTTCCGTTATAACCTGGTTGTCGTTTTTGGCATAGAACTTCACATCGTTATCATCATCCTTTACCAACATCAGCACCTTATACTCATCAAAAGGAATAGAACTCATAATATCGTTGTAGAAATTATTTTTCAGATTTTTTTCTCCTTCATCATCGGAACAGGCAAGCAATCTCAGTTTTTCCACTCCTTCAACTGCTTTTTGAAAATCTTCGAAATCTTCATCTTCAGCATCTATTTCTGAAAATAATTCAAACAAACCCTTAGCAACATCAACAGATGTAAATCCGTCCTGACCGGAATATTTATCAAAAAGTTTGTCAACCGGGCTTTTCTGTGCCAATGCTACGATCGGCAAAAAAGCAAATAATAATACTGTAATTTTTAATACTGTCTTTTTCATGATTTAATTATTTTAAGTTAATATAAAATTGTAAAAAATTTATCTCCCCTATTTACTTCTCTTCTTCCTCAATTTTCTCCAGGTTTTCCATTCCCTCGATGTTCATGATTTTTGAAAGTTTTGAAATGGTTTTCAAATCAATGTCTCCCTGTATGCTGATAAGTGCATTATCTTCATTACCACCAACAATCATCAGAAGTTCTTTTATGATTTTACCTTCTTTTCTTATAAAAAATCTTACATCCTGATCTTTTTTCTTCACTACCATTAATTCCTCGTATCCATCTTCAGGAAAATCCTTTAGAATCTCATCATAAAAATTCACCTGTTTATTTATATCGGGAGATTCGTCATCAACCGACACAATTTTAATGCAATTGAGATTCTTGACCAGTTCAAGGAATCCGCTTTCATCCTCTTCTGTATCCACATCAGCAAACAGGCTAAACATGTGTTGTGTAATGTAAACCGAAGTAAATCCATCTTTACCCGAATACTTGTCGAACAGTTCATCAGCAGGACTTTGCGCATTCAGATAAACAGGAATGACTACAAATACTGCAATAGCGATTTTTAAAATTACTTTTTTCATAATAATTATTTTTTTGATTTATGCAAAATTGATATTTTCTCTAAGTTATTCAAACCAGTTTCAAATGCTGAAATATTCTTTAACTCCTCCAATCCGTTATTAAATTCAGAAACTTTTTTTAATTCATCAAAACCAGAATTCAGATTGCCCGAAACACGTAAAAGAATTTGTTTTGTTTCAGCATAAGCTAATTGCGGATCGTCATAAGTGTCATGTATAGTAATATTGTCATTTCTAAACTGAAAATATAATCCGATTAAAATAATAATACTTGCAGCGATACCTGCCAGTGTATAAAATTTTCGATTTTTACCCGATGATATAGGAATTACTTTATCTTCTTCAATTGCCTTCAGCACACTGTCATCAAAATTCTTATCTTCTAATTCTTCTTTTTGTAAATTATTAATAAAATTAAAGAGAGCGCTGTAACTTCTCAGATGAAGCGGAATTTCTTCTTTCAGGAAAAAGTCCTTCAAGATTTTCTCTTCACCTGTTGAAGTTTCTGCCCGTTCGTATTTTTCGATCAGTTGTTCAATTCTTTGCAAATTCATAATTATAAGTATTGCTCAATGTTTCTCTCACTTTTTTCCTTGCTCTCGATAAATTAACCCTGATAGTATTGGAGCTTATTTGTACGATTTCAGCAATTTCATTAAATTCATAACCCTCGATATCTCGTAAATGGATAATCATCTTTTGCTGTTCAGGCAATGTATTGATGATTTCCTGCACTTTATTATATGTATCGGTCAATTCAACTTTTTCATAAGGTGTTGCATCAGTCATTCTTTCATATTTGTCAGTCAGTTCGCCGGTTTTATTTCTTTTCGATTTTAGGTTATCCAAACATAAATTTTTTGTAATGATCATTGCAAACGCTTCAATGCTTTTGTACTCACTTAACCTCTCTCTTCTCGACCAAAGCCGTATAAAAACCTCCTGCACAATATCTTCAGCCTCGGTTGCATTTTTCAATAACCTTTTAGCAAACCTGTACAGCTTATTCTTAATTGGAAGTACTTCTATTTTAAAAGTTTCAACCGTCATGCAATAAAAAGACGAAAGTGATTATTATTTATTACAGCAAAATACAAAAAAATTTCAAAAACCAAAGTCAAAAAAACAAAATTTGGACATCTAATATTTTTAATTATTTTTGTCCGCTTTACCGAGAAACTAAATTTTATAATTATAAACTAACTAAAAATAAAAATTATGTTAAAAGGACATCCTAAGGGTTTATTAGTGGCATTTTTCTCCAACATGGGGGAGCGATTTGGCTTTTACACCATGATGGCTATTCTTGTTTTATTTCTTCAGGCAAGATATGGTTTAACCGAACAGCAAGCAGGTGGTTACTATAGCTGGTTTTATTTTGGCATATATGGTTTAGCTATGGTTGGGGGTCTTATTGCTGATGCCACTAACAAATATAAGCTGGTAATTCTTATCGGAATTATTATTATGTTCCTTGGTTATGCGATTATGTTCCTCCCCGGGTTGACTCTTCCGGTCACAGTAATAGCGTTATTTATAATTGCCTTAGGTAATGGACTTTTTAAAGGTAATCTTCAGGCAGTTGTAGGACAAATGTATGACAATCCGAAGTACTCAAAGGTACGTGATACTGCCTTTATGATCTTTTACATGGGTATTAATGTAGGTGCTTTTTTCGCACCATTTGTTGCAACAGGAATAAGGAACTGGTTTCTGAAAACTCAAGGATTTTTACATGATGGCAGTCTTCCTGCCATGTGCCATGCTTATAAAAAAGGAGAGTTAGCTGATATTACAGCGTTCCAAACCCTTGCCGATAAAGTTAGTCTCAATGGGGCAGTTACTGATCTCGGAACTTTCGCTAATAAGTATATTGATGCCTTCTCGATAGGATACAATTATGCTTTTGGAATTGCTGCCGGAGCGATGATAATTTCACTCTTGGTTTATATAATATTTAACAAATATTTACCTACTAAAGAAAAACAACCTAAAGAGGTTAAAGTTGAAGCTGCAACAACTGTATCAAACGGTAAAGGTGTAAAAATAAAGAAAAAGCCTGTAGCTGTTATCGTATCATTCGTAATTGGAATCGCGGTTGCACTTGGAATTTACCTTCCTACAGGAAATATTGATGTCGCATTTGCAGTTGGAATTTTTGTTGTTTTTATTGCCTGGCTTCTTCAAATTTCAACAAAGGAAGAACGTCCGAAAATATCAGCACTTATATTAATATTTATTGTTGTAATCTTCTTCTGGATGTCGTTTCATCAAAATGGTTTAACATTAACATT
>JAIORT010000169.1 GCA_021107975.1 Bacteroidales bacterium
TTAATGTATGGCAGGTTGTTGATAAATTGTTAATGAATAGTGAAAATTTTTTAACAGATACTATTATTGAATTGGGAAATAAGGGGAAATAGGGAAATAAAGAAAATATAAACTTCTTAAATTTAACAGATTTTGCATTATTGAATCCATACGGACAAGTTTGGACATTTTTAGTGGGGTTTTGAGCTTTAGTGTTTTTGTGGCGAGAAAAAAATGCCACTAAAGCACCAAAACACTAAATTCCACAAAAGGTAAATGTCCAGTTATATTATTTACGGCTGAATTTCAAGCATATAAAAATAAATTATATGATGTTTTTAAGAAGTCTGAAATAAAGAAATAGGGGAAATAGGGGAAATATGGGAAAATAAGGGAAATAGTACCTATATACCCTTATACCTTTATTCCCACTATACCTTTTTCAAAATTTACTCCACCATCAATTTGCCGGTTCCAAAAACATTATTCTTCTTATCAAAGAATTTACAAATGTAAGCTCCTTTTGGCAAGTCATCTCTGGAAATTTTTATCCGGTTCGTGTTAATATTTTTTATTCGTTTTACCTCTTTACCGAATACATTGTAAATGATGATTTCCGCATCCTCTATGTTTGTTTTTGAAGTAACTTGTAAAATAGCTGACGTATTAAAAGGATTGGGATAAATCACAAAAGATATAGTTTCAACATCTTGTTTCAGTTTTGGTATATTTATTATGTAACCATTCGTTTCTCCGGGTGTTCCGTGATTTTCCGAGGCTGCCCAGCTTTCAGGAAGGGCATTATCGTATTGCCAGTATTTCAACTCAAGTGTTGGTCCGTTTCCGTCAGGCTCGGTGGGCCATGGGGATTCATCATCATATAATACGGTATCAATCAATAAGCCTGTGGAATCAAATACCCTTATCAGTTCACCATTACCACTGAGACCAAAATCCATTTCACCCACAAAATTATCAACATCAGGAAAAAGACTGTCAAATGCGACTGTATCCCTGCATAACACTAAATAACCCGATGGTTCTATAATCGTATTTGCAGGGAAAATAAATGAATGTTCATCATCTTCATCCTTAAAGACCCAGTTTGTTATATCAAGCTCATATTCATGCGGATTATAAAATTCAACCCAGTCGCCAGGATCAAAATCATTAGCCGAATTGTAGTTAATTTCATTTATAATTAGTGAGTCTATAATAGGTTTTGGTTTAAAAAGAGCAATAATGTTATCCCCCGTATTTAAGCTTAATACAACCTCTTTGACTGTATCGGACGGAGTAACTGTATGATTATTAAGAACCCATGCATCAAATTCGTAGTTAGGATCCGTCTCAATAGCTTTTAACTTAATATCTATTCCTCCAAAATAGATTCCTCCCCACGACGTCTGATTTAGTGTAATGGAATTGAGCTGAATTTGTCCGGCGCCGGCAGGTTCGATATTTACAGTAAGCTCATAGGGTCCTGTTAAGTCGTAACAATCAATCAGACCCTGTGGAACAAAACTATGCCGGGCATTGATAAAATTTCTTATTTTCTGTACATTATTTCCCCACTGTGTAACCGAACCGCCCCAGCGGGCGACATGTCCGGGCATTTCGGGCGCCATCCTGCTTTCTATGCTATCCAAATAGCTAATCATGTTGTCAGGAAGAAATACCGTATTATAAAGGTCAATATATCTTGAAATGTAATACTGGTCAAATTCGGAATTTGCCCTTAACTTATTGAGCACAACAATGTGTTCTTCCGGATCATTAGTTAAGCCTTCGGGAAAACAAGGTGCCACATAAGGACTTATGCCCGGAACACCTGTATAATTAATGTAATGTGCAAAAGTAGCATCTTCATCCCATAAAACATAACCCCAGCGCTGGTGTTCTCCTTCGGGATTGGTACCTTTCCACCACCCTACATTCCAATTAATCCAGTCGGAGCAAACTACATAAGAATTAATATGCACATAATCCACCAGGCTTGTATAGTCATACCTCGATTTAACATATTCCCAGTTTGACTGGTTGCTCATGCTGTTATACTTAATAAAATTGTGGATTTCGTTCCAGTCATCCCATGCTGCCTGTCCGCCATATTGTGCCCAGCTTCCAGCCCACAGCTTAAGATAATAAATATCGTATTTCCCCTGGTTATAATAATAATTAGTAAAGTCATGGTCACTCACTTTCTCACGAAAACCGTAAACTCCCCAGTATATTCCGTTAACATACAAAAGACCCTTTTCTCCTTTGCGTACATCGAGGTTCAATCCACCTTTTTCTGCTGTATTCTGAATAAAAAAATCTCTCAAGTGAGCACTTGTATCAATACCGGGGTAATTATCATCACCGGCAGCCCTGAGAATTAACCTTTGAAATTCGTCCCTGTCAGTTAATGGAATCAGATTTTCCCTTATGGCATAATTATAACCGCATTCATCACGGGTAATATAGTCGATGCTTCTCTGGTCGTGTACCCACGAATCCTGGCCGTGTTCGTTAAACTCACCATACCCATAAGTAGTCCTCACCCCTTCCTCATTAAAATATTCAAATGTTCCGAAGGGTCTTAACGATTGGTTTCCATTAAGCAGATTATCCAATTGCGCTGCAGATGCTGAAATAACCGCCAATTGATGAGTAATATCAATAAAATAGGTATTAAATTCTATCAGGCTTGGTAAGATATCAGTATCATTGCTGATTGTACGTGCATTTACAATGGTAGTTGACGAAATGGTAACAGCTCCGGAATAAACAGGAGAAGATGCAGTAGGTTTATCTCCGTTTGTAGTATAATGGATTTGAGAGTTCAGCTCATTTGATGTAATTGTTGTCGTAATGGAACCTGAGTAAAATCCTGCTGTATCGCTCATGGCAGGCTTTTCCGCATATCGCAGATAAGGAATGGATGAATTATTCGAGCTTCCGGGAGTTGGATTAGTAAAAACACTCCAACTAGCACCACCATTAGTAGTACGACCTCTGGAATGGTCTTTTTGTGTATTCAATAACTGTTCCTGCTCAAGGATGATTCCTTCGGGATTCGTGAGAACCACATATTCCGGATTATCTTTGGTTTGTGTTAATTTGAAATTTGTGTGGTAATGCCCTCCTGATACCTCATCTCTGCCTGATGCCCAAAAAATTTTATATCCTCCGGCAGAAATAATAACACCTTCAGGGATTTGCCATTTGGTTGAATCGGATGGTCGGTCACTTAAACAGTAGCCGCCTAAGTCAACTGAAGAACCACCGGTATTATATAATTCAATCCAATCTTCATAGCTCGAATAATTATCGGTAACTGTACTTAAATTGGAAACCGAATATTCATTAATTACAATCTGACCAGATAAAGGAAGTTGAAAAACTCCGAATACCAGCAAGAATAAAAACGAAAATAGATAATACTTTAATTTCATAATTTAATTGTTTGATTTAGTATCTATTTATAGACATTAAATTATAAATAAAGGTTGTTTAGGAAGGCTAAGTTAAAAAAATATTTTTTATATCGGAAAATCAATACAAAAAAAAGCTCAGCATAATGCTGAGCTTTAAATCATGTAATTCAATTAAATAACTGTATTAAGCCAGTTTAACATCAACGGCATTTAAACCTTTTTTGCCTTCTTTTAGCTCAAATGTTACTTCATCTTCATCTTTGATTTCATCAATTAATCCGGAAACATGAACAAAATAGTCTTTTCCTGATTCATCATCTTTAATAAATCCAAAACCTTTAGATTCATTGAAGAATTTTACTTTACCTGTTTTCATTATTTGTTGTTAAGTTAAAAATTTGGGTGCAAAAGTAATATAAAATTTAATCTAAAAAAAAATAATAATTAAAATATTTTTAATTTATTTTTACGTTTACATTATGAAAAATTTATTCTGATAACTTTAAACATGTCATAACCTGTGCCTTAGGTATGGGTGCTGCAATGGGATCTGCTGTAAGGCTCAAATATTTATCCTGCAAATAGGTTGAGTATGAGTTATACAGATTTTCTTCGATTCCGATTTTGATATCAATAATATCCATTTTCCAGTCATGTTCGAGTGTGTAAACACCTCCGATAAAAGGATTGAGCATATAACCCCAGGAAGGATTTTCTCCTGAATCGCATTCCCAGTATTTATCGTCAAAGTAGAATTTGAATTTATGATTATCGAGTTTTATTATGCAATGGTATATTTTATTCGGTTCAATTGTGTCAATGATTATTTGCTGCTCAACTCCTTTGTCAGGATGTACTCCGTTAACGTAACAATATCCGCCTATTAGAAGCAATGTGTCATCAACACATTTATATACCAACCTTGCCGAACCATGATCATGATGCATTCCTTTTGAAAACCCTCTTATTTTACTCCATCCGTTACGAGGTGGCTCTTTATAATACCAGGAATCATTGGTTTTGAAATAAAACTCTATTTCATTAAGGTTGTATATAAAATGAATCGAAGGATAATAAGAATGATTTTCCTTTTTAATTACTATTTCATGCCATTTATTAGAATTATCAATAAAAGTATCATAGCAGACCAAAAATATTTCAGTCAGGGGAAGCAGAATAATGACCACGGTTAGAATCCTGATTGTTAACTTCATCTTCATCAATTCTTTTAACGATAAGTTTTAACAAAAGTTTTATAAAAATAGTAACATTTTTTCAAACGAGAGATATTATAGTCATCCCGCTCATCCGAATTTGTGCGCCAGCCATAAGCGTAAGCTCATCCGGATGTAAATAATACAGGGATTCGTAATCCCAATATTAAGTGTCAAACTTTTCAGTTTAAACTTAGCACACTTATAGGCAAACCTGAAAAGTTGAAAAGTCCCCGGACTTTTTTTTTGTTCATTTTTTTTATATTTTTGCCAGCATTAGTATAAAATAAAAAGCACAACATTTAAACATAGATTCAATAACATTTAAAATCTTAGCCTTATGAAAACAAAAATTTTTCTTTCAGTTCTGGCGTTTGGACTTATCGTAAGTGCTTTTGGTCAAAAGCCTACGCTTGAATTGACCTTCACCGCTGTTGACAATGCCTCTTACGTCCAACTCGACAGCATTAAAGTGATGAACCGCACACAGGGCGGTGATACCGTCCTGTATTGGACCGATACAGTGCTTGTGCTGGATTATCAGGTGGGAATCCCTGAAGTAAACAAAAAGAGAGCGGGTTTGCAACTGTTACAGAATTATCCCAATCCTGTAAAAGATCAAACCACCATCACCTTGTATCTTCCCGAAAAGGGAAAAGTAAATATAGTGATTACGGACATGTTAGGACGCCAGGTCATCAACACAGAGAGGTTGCTGGACAGAGGACATCATTCCTTCAGGTTTGCTCCCGGAAGCGGAGAAATATTTTTCTTTACGGCTTATTGGAAATCAACCGGCAGCAGTATTAAAATCCTTACCACCGGAAACGGTTCATGCCTTACAAGTTCACTTGAATATATGGGAAACGACATGACTGAGCCACAATTAAAGACAATGAAAGCTATACAGAATTTTGGATTCAACCTGGGCGATGAACTGTTGTATATTGGCTATGCAAACGGTCTGCAATCCGGCATCCCGGATACCCCTGAAACCAACATTGATTATACCTTCCAGTTTGCCACCAACATCCCCTGCCCCGGCACACCAACAGTAACTTACGAGGGACAGGTTTACAATACGATTCAAATATTCAGCCAGTGCTGGCTGAAAGAAAACCTGAATGTTGGAACCATGATTCCGGGAACCCAGGTAATGGAAGATAACGGGGTAATTGAAAAATATTGTTATGATAACGACCCTGCCAATTGCAACACCTACGGTGGAATGTACCGATGGGATGAGATGATGCAATACACCACCACACAGGGTGTACAGGGAATATGCCCACCGGATTGGCATATACTAACAGATGAAGAGATGAAAATATTGGAAGGTTATGCTGACAGCCAGTATGTTGTTGGTGACCCAATATGGGATCAATCAAATTGGAGAGGTATTGATGCAGGCGTAAACCTTAAATCTACCAATGGCTGGAATTCAGGTGGTAATGGTACGGATTTATATGGATTTTCCGCGTTGCCAGGCGGCGTCTACAGCTACCAATATGGCTTCACCTATTTAGGCGACCAGAGCTATTTTTGGTCTTCTACAGAGTTCACTTATGAGAAACCGTGGTACCGGACTTTGAAGTTCAACGAGGAGGGTGTGAAACGTTGGGTCTACGCTAAGCACCACGGTTTTAGTGTTCGCTGTGTAATGGATTAGCTCCTGCTCATCCGGATTTGCGGGGCAGCCATAAGCGTAAGCTAATCCGGATGTAAATAATACATGGATTCCTGCCTGCCTATACTTTTTGCCTGTGGGTGGCAGGCAGGTGTAATCCCATAATATTGCCAGTCACGCCCGGTTGAGGTTGTCCCTATGCTAAATGGACTTGGTTTGTCATTTAGAAAACAAATATTTTTATTACACATATTATTTCCTATAGGTATATTTAGGTGCTCAGTTTATTATTATCAGAATGATTTACAATCACATAAATATTTCTCGCAAAGGACGCAAAAAAACGAAAAACGCAAAAAATTATTTATTAGACCTTTGCGAAGCTTAGCGTAAAAACTTTTGCGGTCTTAGCGTGAAATACAATCATATAAAGATAGTGTCAGTTTAAACTACAATTAAAGAAATTTGTTCCCGATAGCAATAGGGACGTTTTCGTTCAGTTTAATTATTACATTTGCAAAATAACTAAGTTGTTTGCTATGTACCTTAAAAATTTTAAAAATGAAAAAAATATTTATTACTTCCGGTTTAATGTTGCTTATTATCTGTTTATATAGTCAAAGTAATCTGATAAGCAAAGATGTATTTGGAAACACTCCCCACTCCTACCCTGCTAAAATTAATTCATTATTAGGCGAAAATCAAAAAGCCGGCAATGAATGGACGTCTGTTGGACCTTATGGAGGCGATGTTTACGGTATTGCCGTTAATCCTCAAAATACGGATGTTGTATTCGCAGGAGCAGGTTTTCCTTATATAAGTTTTAATGGCGGAAATTCCTGGGAAATTATAGATGAACTGCTTAATTTAGCTTCCGGCGGAATTGATGTTTTTGAAGCAACCGCCGATGGTGTGATATATGCAGGAGGTTACACAACCTATGGGAAAATATTCAGGTCGTCTGACGGAGGAAATACCTGGCAGCAATTAAACTTTTCTTTAACCCGTGGTGTTTATGATATTGTTGTTGATCCTAATGACCAAAACATTATTTATTTGGGCGTGTCTGCCGATCCGGGACCTTCGAGTAATGTGGTTGTTGTATCTTACGATGGTGGGGATAGCTGGACTCCGTTAAATCTTATTAATGCCTTACCTGTCGGATTTTCAGTAGTAGATCTATCCATTGACCCAGAAAACAGCCAAACCATTTTTGCCGTTGGCAACGAAAGTTTCAGCAATGCCTTAATTGCCGCCAGCTTCGACGGCGGACAAACATGGGAGGACAGATCATCAAATTTACCAACCGGAAAGCCATACAATGTTGTAACTATTGCCGGACAGACAGTTTATGTTGGTGGCGGGCAACTTTTCGGTGGGAATTATATGGGTTTATATAAAAGTACGGATTATGGTTTAAGCTGGCAAAATATTTCTACAAGCTTTCCCAATAAGGTTATCAGTGATATTCTTATTGATCCGGATAATTCCGATAAAATGTATTTAGCAACTGAAGGCGACGGGATTTATTATACGTTAAACGGAGGAACCACATGGAATTATAATACAACCGGTGCAGGCGATGAAGGTTCGGCGAGATGTCTTGTTTTTGAACCGGGAAATACAGATGTTATTTATTCCGGTTTCCTTAGCCTTGCATCCTGCAAAAGCACCGATGCCGGTCAGTCGTGGAGTTATGCGAATATAGGTATTGCCACCTTACTTCTGAACGATATTGAGGTTGACATTAATAATTCAGATATAGTTATAACGGGTTTTGAAGCGGAAAATTCGGGAGGATGTTATTTAAGCAATAATGGAGGAAACACCTGGGAGCTTGTTGCCGGATTACCCGGTACACGGTTTTCAAAAGTTACTTTTGGGTCTGATGGAACTCTTTATGTTTGGTCAAACGGGCCTTCATCAGTAGCGCAGGAAGGATTGTATAAATCAATTGATGGAGGTATAACATGGGAAAACATGGGGCCAAATATCGGTTCTTTATTTGAAACTGAAATATTTGCTATCGCTGCTTCGCTTACTAATCCCGATTTGATTTTTATCGGTGGGAATAACTTTGGAGTTAACGGTTTCGAGTCGATAATATACAGGACAACCGATGGCGGCGAAAACTGGGAAGAAGTATTTACCGGACCTGAGTGGGACAGCTTTAATTATTTGTTTATTGATCCCAATTCAAACGACGAGATAATTTATGCTGCATATATGTCGAATAACGCTCAAGGGGGATTTTTAAAAAGCATTGACGGAGGAACCGGTTGGTTACCTATCAACAGCGGCATACCTGCATCAACAAAATGGGTAGGAGCTATTGTTTGTGATCCCATTAATCCTGATATTCTTTATGGTGGCATTGGCGGATATAGCGGAACAGGAGGAAGTATTTATAAATCGGAAGACGGGGGAATGTTGTGGACGCCGACAAATATCAGTCTCGGAGTGTGGTGCAAGATTATGGATATTTTTATAAGCCCTTTGAACGAAGATGTTATTTATACAGCCACTACACAAAATGGTGTTTATATCACAACAAATGCAGGTGATACATGGGAAGCAGCAAATGATGGTTTGCCTGCCAATAGAATTACTTCTTTTTCCGAATCATTTAGTGTTAACGACACTCTGAAGTTTTTTGCTTCTTCTTTTACAAACAGCGCTTTTATAACGGATGTTTATGTTCTGGTAATCCCTTCTGTAGATAACACAAAACCTCTTTCAGAACTGATCTCTATTTACCCGAATCCGTCATCAGGCAAGGTTTACATAAACCTCGGGATAAACAAGGACAAAGATATACGTATTACAATTACAAATATTGCAGGACAAGTAATTGAATCATTTGAATATTTTTCAAAAGATAAGGGAATAAATAAACTGGAGTTGGAATTAAATCTAGGGGTATATTTTTGTAATATTTTCAGTAATGGAAATGTTGTAACAAAGAAAATTATTATTCTGAAATAAGGAAAGTAAAAATAAAGAGACTGTTTAAAAATCATATTTATATTTTATATAGGCACTTTAATCTTTGTGATTCTTCGTGACTTTGCCCCGAAAACTTTCGGGGTAGTGGCAAGAAATAGCATTCAGAAAATAGCCACAAAGGCACTAAAACACAAAGGTTCACAAAGGTATTCAGGATGAAGATAACTTTATATAAAATATTTTTTTAATAAATTTAAACAGTCTTATAGTTTTCCGACTCTCTAAAAAAGAAATTGCTAAAAATGGTAAACAATATCCACGGAGTTATATTTGTTTTATAACAAAGTATGAAAGAAACCAATAGAAGCTACGGTTCCGGTTAATATTAAAAGTTCGTTTGTCATATATCAAATATCAAATTTTCA
>JAIORT010000576.1 GCA_021107975.1 Bacteroidales bacterium
AAGGGAAAAGTAACAGGTATCATTGCCAACCTGGTTTATGTTGAAGTAGATGGACCCGTACACCAGAATGAGATTTGTTATATTCACCTGGAAGGTTCAAACCTAATGGCAGAGGTAATCAAAGTCATGGGGGAATATGCCTACGTGCAGGTATTTGAAAGCACGAGAGGGCTGAAGATAGGGGCTGATGTTGAATTTTCAGGACAGATGCTGGAAGTTACATTAGGTCCGGGTATTCTGTCTAAAAACTATGACGGACTTCAGAATGACTTAGACAAGATGCAGGACATGTTCCTTAACAGGGGTGAATATACTTTTGCATTAGATAATGATACTATTTGGGGTTTCAAACCTCTAACTAAACCGGATGATACCGTTACCGCAGGCGATTGGCTGGGAGAGGTGAAAGAGAACTGGATGTCTCATATGATTATGGTGCCTTTTATTTTTAAAGGTCAATACACGGTTAAAAGTATCGTGGCAGCCGGTGACTACAAAATCAATAATACCATTGCCATCCTCACCGACAGTAAAGGTAAAGATATTGAGGTAAACATGATGCAAAAGTGGCCTGTTAAAATCCCGATAAGGGCATTCAAAGAAAAACCGAGACCATTTATAATATTGGAGACCGGCGTTCGCTGTATGGACACCTTGAATCCTATCACGGAGGGAGGAACCGGCTTTATCCCCGGTCCTTTCGGATGCGGCAAGACCGTCCTTCAACATGCCATTTCCAAACAGGCTGAAGCAGACATGGTAATAATGGCTGCCTGCGGCGAACGTGCCAACGAGGTTGTAGAAATATTTAAAGAATTTCCAGAGCTGGAGGATCCCAGGACAGGCAGAAAACTAAAAGAAAGGACGACCATTATTGCAAATACATCCAATATGCCTGTTGCTGCCCGCGAAGCTTCGGTTTATACTGCAATGACTATCGCTGAATATTACCGTTCAATGGGACATAAGGTACTGCTTTTAGCTGACTCTACATCCCGCTGGGCACAGGCTTTAAGAGAGATGTCGAACAGAATGGAGGAACTGCCGGGACCCGATGCATTCCCTATGGACTTACCGGCAATCATCTCTAACTTTTATTCCAGAGCAGGCTTTGTTTACCTGAATAATGGCAAAACAGGTTCAATTACTTTTATAGGAACAGTATCTCCTGCCGGTGGTAACCTGAAAGAGCCTGTTACTGAATCCACTAAGAAAGTGGCGCGATGTTTCTATGCTCTGTCGCAACAAAGAGCCGACAGCAAGCGATATCCGGCTGTCGATCCAATTGAAAGCTACTCTAAATATCTTGAATACGATGAAGTCCACGAATACCTGAAAGAACATTTCGGTAAGGATTGGCTTGAAAATGTCATCCTGACAAAAGATATCTTGCTTAGAGGGAGAGAAGCATACGAGCAGATCAACATCCTGGGTGATGATGGCGTACCCATTGATTATCATCTCAGGTATTGGAAATCCGAGGTAATCGATTTCATTATCCTGCAACAGGATGCATTTGACAAGATAGATGCTTCCACACCTGTTGAACGACAGAAATACATGCTTTACAGTGTACTGAAAATCTGTGAAGCCGACTTTGAATTTGAATCCTTTGAAGAGATTAACCCTTATTTCAAAAGGATCATAAACCTGTACAAACAGATGAACTATTCTGAGTTTAAATCTATTGAGTTCAATAATTTCGAAAAAGAATTAGAAACAGTCATTCTTGAAAGAAAAAAATAATGGAAACAAAGGCATTTCAAAAAATATACACGAAGATATCCAAGGTAACTAAAGCCACTTGTTCGCTTCATGCTACCGATGTAGGATATGAAGAAATGGCGCTCGTTAACGGACGTTTAGCCCAGGTAGTAAAAATTTTGGGTGATGAAGTTACATTACAGATTTTTTCAGGCACCGAGGGTGTGCCTACAAATGCGGAGGTAGTGTTCTTAGGAAAACCTCCCACGCTAAAAGTGAGCGATGAACTTGCAGGACGCTTCTTCAATGCTTACGGGGAGCCTATTGATGGCGGTCCTCCTATCGAGGGAGAAGAAAGACAGATCGGCGGGCCTTCTGTAAATCCCGTGAAAAGAGAACAGCCTTCTAAACTGATAGCCACGGGTATTGCAGGTATCGACCTGAACAATACTATTGTTACTGGTCAGAAGATCCCATTTTTTACCGACCCAAACCAGCCTTTTAACCAGGTGATGGCTCTGGTAGGGCTGCGCGCTGAAGCTGATAAGATCATCCTGGGAGGAATGGGGCTTACCAATGATGATTACCTGTTCTATAAAAATATTTTTGATAACGCGGGTGCTTTAGACCGGATCATAAGCTTTGTTAATACCACAGAAGACCCGCCGGTGGAAAGACTCTTAGTGCCTGACATGGCACTGACAGCGGCAGAATATTTTGCCTCTGATAAAAATGAAAAAGTATTGGTGCTGCTCACCGATATGACCCTTTATGCTGATGCATTGAGTATCGTGTCGAACCGGATGGACCAGATACCTTCAAAAGACAGTATGCCCGGTTCTTTATATAGCGACCTTGCTAAGATATATGAGAAAGCTGTCCAGTTCCCGTCAGGGGGATCCATCACTATCATCGCTGTAACAACACTATCAGGTGGCGATATCACACATGCCATACCCGATAATACCGGATATATTACCGAAGGGCAGTTGTTCCTGAGAAGAGATACCGATATTGGGAAGGTCATAATCGACCCGTTTAGAAGCCTTTCAAGGCTGAAACAACTCGTCATTGGCAAGCAGACAAGAAAAGACCATCCACAGGTGATGAATGCTGCCATAAGATTATACGCTGATGCAGCAAATGCCAGGACCAAACTGGAAAACGGCTTTGACCTTACTGAATACGATGAACGCACATTAGAATTTGCCAGGGAATACTCGGACAAACTGTTGGCAATAGATGTGAATATAGATATTGATAAGATGCTGGATACCGGATGGGAATTGTTCAGGAAATACTTTAAACCGGAAGAGGTGGGGATCAAGAAGGAGTTTGTTGATGTTTACTGGAAAAATTAATTTAGTTACGATATGCAGCCTGGATTGAAAAAAATGATAATCTGTTAAAACATGGCAATCAGATTTCAATATAACAAAACCTCGTTACAGGAGATGAACAAACAGCTCGCTGTTCGTGAGCGGGCGTTGCCGACTATTAAAAACAAGGAGTCGGCGCTTAGAATGGAGGTGAAGAGAGCCAAGAACTCAGCTAATGAACAGGAAAAAAAGCTCCTGGCGAGAATCAAAGATTATGAGAAGATTGTTGCACTATGGGGGGAGTTCGACCCGGAACTTATTAAGATAGAGGATGTAAAAATGTCTGTGAAAAAGATTGCCGGAGTGAAAACTCCGGTGCTGGAGGGTATTGATTTTAAGATTATGAAATTCAGTCTGTTCAATAAACCCTCATGGTACTTAGATGGAATATCCATTTTAAAAGAACTGGCAGAAATAGCTATTGAAGGGGAGGTGTTTCTTCGTAAAATGAATTTACTGGATCATGCACGTAAAAAAACAACCCAAAAAGTGAATCTTTATGAGAAAGTGCAGATACCAGGCTACCAGGAAGCCATAATGAAAATAAAAAGGTTTATGGAAGATGAAGAAAACCTTTCTAAATCATCTCAAAAAATTATAAAAACCCGTCTGGAAAGTATGGAGGTACCGGCATGATAATACCGATGAAAAAATATTCTTTTTTGGTCCATCATCAGGATTACCGGAATTTCCTGGATGAACTTCAGGAACTTGGTGTTATCGATATTATTGAAAGCGATGTGGAATTAGACGATGAAATGAGGGACAAGATATTCCTGGTAAAACAGGTTCAGAACAGGATAAAATTTTTGAAAAAGAGAAAGATTGAATCTGAACCTGCAAAAGAAAGCGAATGGGATGGTATGGATCTGCTGGAAAGTATCAACCAACTGGAACAGGAGCAGGAACAATTACAGCTTCAATTGAATGCCCTTAAAAAAGAATACATCAATGCTCGTCCCTGGGGTGATTACTCTGAGGATACTATTCTTAAACTTGAAGATGCCGGACTTAACCTCAACTTTTTTGTATGCCCTGAGAAAAAATTTAAAGACGAATGGAACGAAAAATACAACATTGAAATCGTTAATACATTGCAATCAGCAGTATATTTTATTGTTATCAGGCAAGGCGATGAAGAGATTGATATTGATGCTGAAGAGCTGACTATTCCGGAACGCCCTGTTTCGGAGGTTGTTACTGAACAGAAAAAGACGGAGGCGCGTATCCATGAAATCAATGATACTTATGATGAATATGCTAAAAAATATTTCGATATTTTAGAAAGAACGTTGAATACACTGGAAAGCGAGACAGATCTTAAAAAAGCAATTTTACATACTAAGAAAGAAGCAGAAGATAAGTTGATGGTTCTGGAAGGCTGGGTGCCTAACCCTAAGGAGGAAGATGTCAGAAATTTCGCAGAGGACAAAGGAATCGTTTATATTACAGCAAAACCGGATAAGGATGATAAGCCTCCTGTTTTGTTAAAGAATAATAAGTTTGCAAATCTTTTTGAACCCATCGGAAGTCTTTTTTCACTTCCCGATTACAAGGAAATTGACCTTACCCCGTTTTTCGCTCCGTTTTTTATGATGTTCTTTGGTTTCTGCCTTGGCGATGCAGGTTATGGTATCCTGTTCGTCATTGCCGGTACTTTACTTAAGTATAAGCTCGATAAAAAATTCCGTCCTATTCTTTCTCTTTTACAATGGCTGGGAATCGGGACGATCATTTTCGGGATACTGACAGGCACATTCTTCGGGATCAACCTGCTGGAGATAGAGAGTCTGGGCAACCTGAGGAATATTATGTTAAATAATGATCAGGTATTTTGGCTTGCACCAATTATCGGGTTGATACAAATACTTGTAGGAATCAGTATCCGGACTATTAACCAGATAAAGCAAAATGGATTTGTTTACGGCTTGTCTTCCATAGGATGGATAATCCTTATAGTTGCACTTCTGGATATTTTATTACTTAAGCTAAGTGGATTCGTCGGTAATATCCTCCTTTATATCGGCTTGTTCCTGATAGTTTTCTTTAGCGATCCCAAGGCAAGCATTTTAGGTAGAATTGGCAAAGGCTTATGGGATTTATATGGTATTACCGGAATATTTGGTGATGTCTTGTCCTATATTCGTCTTTTTGCTTTGGGTGTATCGAGCGCTATACTTGGCTTTGTGATTAACGATATTGCCATGCAGATATTGGCAACAGGCCCGGTTATAGGGCACATTTTGTGCGGGATTTTCCTGATACTGGGGCATTCAATGAATATCGCAATAGCTTCGCTGGGTTCATTCGTGCATCCTATGCGTCTGACTTTTGTTGAATTTTATAAGAACGCCGGGTTTTCCGGTGGAGGAAAAAAATATAAACCATTTTCAAATAAACGTAAAACAATTTAAAACTAAAATTTTATGAATACAGCTATTATTCTTGCTTATGTAGGTCTGGGCTTAATGGTAGGTCTGGCGGGCGTAGGAAGCGCAATTGGTGTTTCTATAGGCGGTAATGCAACCATTGGTGCATTAAAGAAAAACGACGCAGCCTTTGGTAGTTATATGTTGCTTTCGGCATTGCCCGGAACACAGGGACTGTATGGTTTTGCAGGGTTCTTTATTATTTTGAATTCCGGTGTGATTAGTCCTGAAATAACTGTCCTTCAGGGGGTAGCCATACTTGCTGCCGGTTTTGCACTGGGACTCGTAGGATTGATCTCTGCTATTAAACAGGGTGGTATCTCGGCAAATGGTATTGCAGGTATTGGCGCCGGTTATGACGTGTTCGGTAAAACTATGGTACTTGCCGTGTTCCCTGAGTTATATGCCATCGTTGCCTTTGCAGCAACATTCCTGATCAATAATGCGATAGCAGCAGGATAAGCAGCAGGTAAGATTAATCATATAAAAAATTGAATGATTTTGTGTATCTTTGTAAAGACACACAGGATTAATTCCGTTAATCGTTATTATATGAAAGTCAACTATTCATGCCCAAAGTGTAAGGGATTGTTAAATATCGGAGGGTACCTGGTCTTTATCATTAAAGCCAATACCCCTCCCAGGAAAGGACTTATATTTTTGAGTACTGAAATAGGAGATTATAAAGTTATAAAACATCCGTATTTCGAATTAGAAGAGGGTGAAAAGACTGATTTTTTTTGCCCAATATGTCATTTCAATCTCAAATGCAGCAGAAATAAAAACTTAGCTCGTATCGTAATGACAGATGCAGATCATAATAAATACGAAATATTTTTCTCGCGAATTGTCGGTGAAAAATGCACTTATAAGATCAAGGGGGATGAAATCACTGAATACGGTAAGCATACTTCCCGTTATGGCAGTTTTAGAAAATTACTTCAGCAGGATTACCCCTTTAAAAATTTATAAAGGGTGCCGTGGTATTAAACCCGAATAATTTAAAGGATTGTTGAAGCTATCCGGGGTTTTAAAAAATTAACAGTTTTTAGTTTGTATAAAACAGGTGTTAATATTCCGGAATCAGACCCCACTGTATAATATCTATATATTAACATATTTTAATAAAATATTATGGTATTGTAAGATTTAATTATTTATTTTTGTACCGATAATAACAAAAAAATGAAAAATCTCGTAAGAAAAATAACTTCTATTGTTCTATCACTGGCTTTTCTTATTTCCAGTTCGGGGTTTTTAATTTCTGAACATTATTGTAAAACTACGAAATTAAAACAACTTTCTTTTTTAATTGAATATTTTGATTGTGATCATAATGAAATAACAAATCATGAAGGTTATAATAAAAATTATACTTGTTGCGAAACACAGCAAATCAGCACTATTCTTGTAAAGGAAAAAACAAAAAAAACACATGATTGTTGTGAAACAAAAATGCATTTCTTTAAAATTAAATCTGTTTTTGATAAACCTGTAATCAAAAACTCTTTTATAGTATTTTCTAAAATAATTAATCTTTACAAAAGCATTTCTAATATTGACGATGAAAAAGATGACAATAAACCCAATGCTAAACCCGATTTAAAAATCCATTTGTTTAGCGGGAAAAAACTTGTCTTTTTCTTACATCAACAAAAAATTGCCCCTCCTGTATTATAATTTTTATTCAGATTTATCAATTATTTCTTGTTAAGACATTTTATATGTCTGATTTAATCTTTTTATTGAAATCAGCATTGATATGACTTTGTAATTCAGAAATTTAAAAATTATAATATTATGAAAACAAAAATATTTTCAACAGTTATATTACTGTTTATGTTTTTATCTGATTTATATTCACAGGAAATTCATGGTTATGTTTATGAATTAGATAAAAATAATAATGAAGTTGCTATTCCGGGAGTAAATGTTTATTGGGAAAATACATTGAAAGGAATAAGCACAAATGCAGAAGGGCACTTTGAACTTATGTATCCCGAAAAAGCAAATCCGGATCATTATAATCTTGTGATTAGTTTTATCGGATATGAAAATGACACTCTGCTTATTGAGAGAAAACAGTTAGAAACGAAAAAAAATGATGGAGATAATGATGATCATGAACATCTAAAGATCATTTTATCATTAAATAAGGAGCTTCAGGAAATTGAGATTATTAGTAAAGCTTCGGGTACTCATTATTCGAGGATAAATCCCATCCTGACAAGTGAGATCACAGGAACCGAATTAAGAAAAGCAGCCTGCTGTAATCTTTCCGAAAGTTTTACTACAAATGCTTCTGTGGATGTTTCGTATAGCGATGCCATTTCGGGAGCTAAACAAATAAAATTACTCGGACTGGCTGGAATGTACAGCCAGATATTGATAGAAAATCTTCCTAACCTGAGAGGTCTTGCTACTTCTTATGGACTGGGATATATTCCGGGAAACTGGATGGAATCCATTCAAATTTCGAAAGGAACTTCCTCTGTAAAAAATGGTTATGAATCAATTTCGGGACAGATAAATGTGGAATTTAAAAAACCTGATTCGGATGAGAAATTTTTCTTTAATACTTACACAAATAATTTTGGTAAACTTGAAGGAAATATAAATTCTGCAATCAAGGTTAACGACAACTGGAGTACAATCCTTCTTGTTCATGGCGAGAATCTTCAAAATAAAATTGATAATAATGAAGATAATTTCCTTGATATTCCTTTGATAAAGCAATACAATGTTTTAAACCGGTGGAAATATACCGGCAATAAAAATATCAGAGGGCAATTTGGGATTAAAATTCTTGAAGAGAAGAGAAGTGGTGGAGAAATAGATTTTGAGAATTTTATGGATGTTCAAAATACCGATTATTACGGATTTGATATTAACACAAAACGCTATGAATTATTTACAAAATCTGCCTATCTTTTTAATCGTCCGCATACTAATATTGCTTTAATTCAATCATTTATTCATCACCGGCAAAATTCCTTTTTCGGTTTGAATAATTATGATGGGATCGAAGATAATTATTATGCTAATCTGATGTTCCAATCATATATCGGAAACACAAATCATACTTTTACAACAGGTTTGAGTTATGTTTACGATAATTTTGATGAGTCCCTGAATGACAGTCTTTTTTCGAGAAAAGAAATTGTTCCAGGAAGCTTCTTTGAATATACTTACAAAAATCACGATAAATTAACAGTGATTTTAAGTATGAGGACTGATTTTCATAATATTTATGGAACATTTTTGACACCGCGTTTTCACTTTAAATATGATTTGAATGAAAAAACGATTATTAGAGGATCAGCAGGAAAAGGGTACAGAACTCCAAATGTAATTGCTGATAATAATTTTCTTTTGATAAGTTCAAGAAAGCTCAATATCAGTAATGATTTAAAGATGGAAGAAGCATGGAACTACGGTATAAACCTGACAAAATATTTTAAGATTTTTTCACGTGAATTAACTTTCAACATTGAGTTATATCGCACCGATTTTGTCAACCAGGCTATTATCGACCGCGATCAGGATATAAAGAGTATTTATATTTATAACCTTGACGGGAAATCTTATTCTAATTCTTATCAGGTAGAAGCCAACTATGAGCTATTTAAGGGTTTTGATATCCTGGCAGCTTTTAGGTACAATGATGTAAAAATGACTATTAATAATGAACTCGCCCAAAAACCTTTGGTAAATAAATACAAAGGTTTGATCAATTTGTCTTATGCAACAAATCTTAATAAATGGCAATTTGATTTCACAACTCAATTTAACGGCGATAGCAGAATTCCATCAACAGATGGAAATCCTGAAATGTATCGTAGAGATACAGAATCTCCGGCTTATACGATTATCAATGCTCAAATAACAAAATATTTCAGGAAATGGGAAATTTATATTGGTGGCGAAAATCTAACAAATTTTAAACAGGAAGATCCCATCATTGCTGCAGATGACCCTTTCGGGGAATATTTTGATTCTTCTTTGGTCTGGGGACCAATATTAGGTAGAAAAATATATGCAGGAATACGAGTTAAATTAAATTA
>JAIORT010000565.1 GCA_021107975.1 Bacteroidales bacterium
ATTAAGCTCCTCATAATTACAATACCAATAATTACCTCCATAATCCGTAAAATCAAGCGTACCACTACCGTTTTCCGGATATTCCCAATAATGAACTATCCTTGCCATAGCTGTAACCCAGCAACTATTTCCCATATGCCCGTTTATCCCACTCATTGTTTCAGGGTAATAGGCATTGTAAGGCCATTGATAAGTTTGCCAGTTGTTATTAATCAAAGGATTTACCTGGGCTGAAATAAAATTGATCCAAAGGGATAAAATTATTAACAGTAAAAATTTCATAGTGCTTTGATTTATTTACTGAATAATTTTTTGAAATTTTTTTTTGTTTATTTCATTGAATATTTCCATTTACCATCTTCCATAACGAATTTATAAGTTTCCGTATCTTCTTCTCCGTTACCATATACTATTTTCATCTTTACCTTTGCTTTATCACCTGCTTCATTGATATCTTCTTTAATGACTTCAATTGATTTGATCCCATCTTTCTTCTTGATTTCTTCTTGCCCCATTTGTAACATAGCAGTTAATTTAGCTTCGTCTTCATCTGATAATTCTTTGCCATCGGTTGAAATAACAGCTATAACAGCATTGGCATTCCCTTTTTCGGTATCTTTTATAATTTTCACACTGATATCACCAGGTGAAGATGATGATGAAGTACCGCAGGATGTTGAAAAAAACAAAAAACTTGCAATAACAAGACTCAAAATAACATTTAATTTCTTCATGAATGTAATTTTTTTAAGATTAATAAATAAATATTTGTTAAAAGTAATAAATTTCTTCTAAATAAAAACTATTTAATAATGAACTTGGTAAAATAACAAAGCCTTTCACAAAAGGCAAAAAAAGTTTATCAAATTTGCCCTGTATCAAATTAATTCCGACTTTTTGATATGCCTTCCAAACCAGCTCGGTACAATATAATTTATTTTCACTTTTAAGGTCAAAAGCATCATCAAAAACAATTTTATCATCAAAATATGATTTTGCAGTTAAGGCGGCAAGCTTTGCGGAATTCTTATATGGTTCTTTAAGCCGAAAAACACTGCCTCTTGAAGCTTTTTCAGAACTGAAAAAAACAGATAGTTTTTCCATCTTTACATAATCAATATCATTTTCTGATTCATCCGGTACCGTATGTATTACATAAGGTATTTCATTTAACATATAAATAACACCGACATGTGAAAAAGATGATGCCCTGTCGGTAATTAAAACTACACGACTTGCTATACTCCTTCCTTTTCTAAAAACAAGGTCCCCATTTTTCAAAACTAAATCACAGTTAAAATTATTTACATTTTGCTTTTGTTTTGCCTCACCATGAAGCTTATAGATTATTATAAAAAGCAAAATGGAAACAATTAGCCCCAGTAATAGCAATAGTTTTTTTCTGTTAATAGACCCCGATGTAATATTAGGCATGAATTACGATTTTTTGTAAAGTAATAAATTTTTTTTATTTACTTAAATAAAAGTAAATACTTATGCAAAAATCATTCATATAAAAAGTTTTTTGTAAAAGAAACTACCTTTCTTATATACTCTGACCAATCTTCCCAAAATAACTTCATTTTCTTCATATTTATATTAAGAACAAGATTGGCATCTATAATTTGACCTGTCTCGACAATTCTTATTTTAGTTCTAACAGTAAAACTTTCAAACATAAGATCCATTTCCGCAGGAATTCGGTTTTCCTGGGTAACAATTACTTCTATATCGGGGGTCATCATTCTATCTCCACGAACTACAGTTTCAGGGTTTACTAAGCCTGATTGTGATAAATCAATCTCACCTTTCAATTCCTTTATATTCATCCTTTCCAATACCATAAGATCCGGTATTTTCATAAAGTCGCTTATCATAAGAGCACCAATGCCTTTCATTATACCACCCCATTCATCTTTATTTTTGTTATGCTGCACTATGACAGCAACTTTCTTATTTATTTTGTTGCTAATTTTTACATTCCCCGGTTTAAATCCCATAGATATACAGCTTGAATATTTATTTATTTTTTCTTCATCAACTTTTACGAAACTATCCGTATGAGTTTTGGTTCCACCGTAGCGTTTTATAGTATATTCTTCCTTATATTTAACTGATGTTATTTTACTTAAACCATATTTATATTTATATTGCCCGAGCGATACAGGAATATCTTCAATTCTTATAGAAACAGTTGTCTTATTTTCAATATAAGCCCGCTTCCTGTCCGGTATTGAATAGAGTATGTAATCTCTTGTAATTTCAATATACTTGATCATTTGCTTGTCTTCCGAAACTTCTCCATGAAAGGTTTTAATATCATCATGCCCGGCAGATTTTTCTATACTTATTCCTGAAAAATTATTTTCATTAACATTCATATCTTCCACTTTAATGTGGAAGGAGATATATATTGGTTTATCCGGAATGTGTTTCTCTTTTTTATCCCCTTTATTTGGTTGATAAGCTTCCTGATGGTCAACAATAACTGGAATGGCAATTATTGCCCAGAACGAATGATAATGTTCTTCTATCTGGGCATTTGAAATTTTGTTAAAAAACAGAAGAATAATTGTGATGAAAAATAATTTAATAGTTGATTTCATAATATCTGTTTTATTAATTATAAATCAAGAGCAGGCTAAAGACATATAAATATAGCCTGCTCTGTTTTGTTATGCTATTTTGCATAGTATGGGATTTTGATATCATAGATAATCAAATCACCGCCTTCCTCATTTACACGATGACCTTGCCTGTATTTTGGAATTTTGGTAATTATTTCCGTAGAAGTGTAATAATAAAATGTACCACTTGCCTTTTCACCTGGCCCTATGTGAGAACTATATCTCACCCCAAAGGGCTTCCCGATCCCATCGGGTTTACAATTCTGCAATTTATCCCGAATGCCTTCGAATTTTGCATGCCATAAGCACACATCCATCTGTACCGGATAATTATTAGTGTTTGTTAGAGTAAAAAACATCACTAATACAATTTTGGTGGTTTTATTATCCTTGTATTGATATATAGAATCCAGGTCCCATTCAACACCAAGTACTGTGGTTGTTGGTTTGAAAGTAGGAAACAGTATGGAATTTAAAACCGCATCAGCAGTCATTTCTTCTGAGGCATTGATTTCAGTAATTTTATCAGCAAGCCCCTCAAGGTATTTTTTCTTATTTTTCTTTGAGAGCTTACCGAGGGCATCATCCCAGCCGTCCTTCGTTTTATAGGATCTTTGAACCATAGAAATTGTTGCATCTTGTCCTGAAAGCTCAATTTTTATTATTCCACGGTTTTCTATGGTTAATGCTTTCCATTGTATCCAGTTTGTAAGTAAAGTGTTTTCAGCAGGATTAAATTTATCAATCTTGTATTCGCTTTCATATATGGCTTTTTCAATAATTTGCCATTGTTTTCCGTCAGCGAGTCCGGTTACGGTAACAGATTCCTGGGAGTATCCGTTAATTGAAAAAACGGATATACTTATCAATATGAATATAAAATTTTTCATTATTTTTATTTTTTAAAGGTTTTATTTTAACTTATCATATTCTTCGCGTGAAATAAACACGAATTTATCAAATTTCCCCAAATTCTTTACATCATCAATTGTACCTTCTAACGCGACGTCCATTCCTTTTTTAAATTCTTGTTTTTTAAATCCGGAACTAAAAACACCAGGTTTTTTTGTTAAGAAATTTCCTTCTTTATCAACAGCGGTTACGTAAGCAAATATTGTTCTCTCAAAACCCCCGTATTCGTTTTTAATGTCCTGATCAATCTTTACCTTTGTGATAAGTTGTAATCGCGAAATAGAAGAATTATATTTAGTATTAACTGATACTTCATTTATTGTAAACGGATAATCAGTTTTTTGTTCAAATGGTAAAGCATTAAGCGGGTTGTTTGCCAGGTGTTCTTCAATTATCTTATTGGCTTCATCCCCAAGTGATTTTACCTCTTCATCAAGTTTAAAAGCTTTTCCCATGTCAGTACACTCTTTAAGCTCTTTTTTCTTTTTATCAATTTTTTCAGTGTACTTTTTAGCAATACCCGGTAATTTGCCAAGATATTCGTTAGTACTTGTTCCTCCGCCTCCACTCCCGCAATTATCAAGTAAGATAATAACGCTTAAGCCAATAATGGCTAATCCGATTTTTTTTAATAAATTCTTCATGATTTGTTTTTTAATGTTTATAAATAAATTTAATTGTTTGTTGGTTGATTGATTGGCGCCAAATTAATTTTTCAATTTAACCTCTGCAAATATATATTCAAAACACAGCGAAAGTCAAATAATTGATGTTCTGATTTATGAATCCGAACATGATTTTTTACCTTTTTATTCAGCATTAGTATATATATAAATTACTGAAAGTTTATTTTTTAGTCGGATGTTGTTAATAAATCATAATTTTGCCCAAAATATTTTTTATGGATTTGCTTAACCAGGGTTATATTACACTTATCCTGATAGTTGCTGCCGGGATTATATTAGGAAGAATTAAACTGTTTGGTTTTTCACTTGATGTTTCCGGTGTTTTATTTATTGCATTGGTTTTAGGTCATTTTGGTTATTTTGTGCCGGATGATTTCCTTGAATTCGGGCTTCTTTTATTCATATTTACAATTGGCATGCAGGCAGGTCCCGGATTTTTTGATGCCTTTCGTAAACATGGACGTCAATTAATTCTAATTTCTTTTATTATTATGACCACCACTGCCATTGCAGCATTTTTTCTAAACCATTTTTTGAAAATTGACCCTGATTTAGGAATTGGAATATTTACAGGTGCATTAACAAGCACACCCGGTTTAGCGGCGGTTATTGAAAGTTCACAATCGCCACTTGCACCCATAGGATATGGTGTGGCTTACCCTTTCGGTATTATCGGAGTCATTTTAATTATGGGTCTTTTACCTCGAATTCTGAAGATTGACCTGAAGAGAGAAGAAGAAGATTTTATTAAAAGTGTCAAGGAAGATTTCCCGGATGTTATAGGAAGAACATTTAAAGTTGATAATCCTAATATTGATGGGAAAACGGTGGAGGAGATAGAATTGAGGAAGATTACCGGTTGCGTTGCTACACGGATTTTACATAAGGATAATGCCTATTCGCCTAATGCCGCTTCCATTGTTTATAAAGGAGACCTGATAAGGATGGTTGGAACTGAAAAAAACCTGAAAAAAGTTGTACTGTTATTTGGCGCTCCGGTTGATGTGGATATTCCGCTTTCAAAGGAATATGATATAAGGTGGATTTTAATCAGCAATAAGAAAATTGTAAATAAACATTACCGTGAAGTTAATCTCTCTTCCTTTTATAATGCCAGGATTGCAAAAATTAAAAGAAGCGGTGTGGAAATAACACCTGATGCCAATAGTTGTTTTAAGCTTGGCGACCGTGTACTTGTGGCAGGAGAAAAAAACAATCTTGATAACGTTTCGCAACTACTGGGAAATGATAGCAAAAAACTATCAGAAACCGACCTGCTGCCTATTTTTCTTGGAATCTTAGGTGGCATTTTAATTGGTAAAATTCAGATACCTTTATTTGGATTATTTACAATAAATCTTGGCAATACAGGAGGAGCGTTGATAACAGGACTTATATTAAGTAAAATAGGTAAAACAGGGCCGGTAATCTGGTCCTTATCCGGTTCTGCAAATCAGTTGATCAAACAATTGGGTTTATTGTTATTCCTTGCAACAATCGGGACTCAGGCAGGGGCTGAATTAATAGAGACGATTCAGCAGTATGGAATTAAATTAATTTGGGTTGCCGTTATATTAACGATTTTACCAATATTAACAGGTGTTGTTGTTGGTCGTTATATATATAAAATAAATTTTCTGACACTTATGGGTATCATTACCGGAACTATGACCAGCACACCCGGTCTGGGTATTATTCAGGCTAAATCATCTTCAAATGCAGCGCCTGTTGCTTATGCCAGTGTTTATCCGATAGCCCTCGTGCTGGTGATCATTTTTTCTCAGCTTTTGCTTACCCTTTCTAATTATTTTTGAAATCTAATTATTATTACCACCAAACCTGATTTCCCTGCTCATCAATCGTAAATATTCTTTCCTCTTTCCGCGAGCCATCTTCCACAAGCCAGTAAAAGGCATTGGAAGGAACATTGTTAAATATTAACGGACCACCTGTTGCCTTTTGCGCTCCAACTTCTTCCCATTTATTATTCCAAAAGAAAAGGGTATATTTTTTACCAATATTAAAATGAGCTTCTTCAATAAAATCAGTGGATAGTTTTGTAACTCTCTTTGTAGTGGAATAAAGCTTTAGGTTAATTTTGATTTTTGTTTCCGGTATTTTATTCTCTATCTTTCCCGAATCAGTTAACACTAAGGCATTGCCTGCCGGAAGTATTTTCTCATCATAATAAAATGCAGGCAAATAAGCTATTCCAAGCCCTAATTTTGTAAAGTATGCTTTTGTACCATGGAAGCGGGTAAAGTCAATTGCCTTCCATTCTCCCGTATTGAAGACACATATATAAACAAAGTTAGTACTGTCGGGTATCCCTTCTGTTAATTCCAGTTTAACATTTTCTACAGGAACATATTCATCTGTAACATCTTTAATACAATTCCTGCCAAGATAGGGCGGTGCTTTCTCCCATTCCTGCTTTTTCTCCGCAAGGCTGTTTTTTTGAATGGCAAATGTTTTCCTGTAAACCTTTGCCAGCTTATTTCTAAGTTTATATTTTCCCGGATTAGCTTCCCCTCCCATAAAAATAATGACACTGTCGTTTTTATTCAGTGTTGCATTCCAGGCGTGATTATTTCCTGTGTTTGCCCAGTATGGAGTAAAGTCACTCATAACAGGAATGCCCGTTGCACGCATTGCATAAATTGCAAGATTAGTCATGTCTTCACAACGTCCCATTTTATCTTGTAGCATCTCGGCAAGTCCCTGGTCGGTGGGATGTTCATAATATCTCGGGTCGAACCTGAACCACGATTTTATATAATTATTGACCCACATAACCGCCTCTACCGGATCGGAAGGATCTTGCATGGAATCTTTCACCCACGACAGTTCTTCAGTAAAATAAGAACGCCAGTTTTCCAAAGGCTCACTGCTGCCGCGATAAGGCAGTATGTATTCACAAAACTGGTCGAAGCTCAGATGTTTTGCCCAGGGATTTTTATCCCAGGCTTCGTAAGCAAGATCAATATTATTTATTAAGTATTCAGCATTAATGGTTTCATAATCTTTATACAGAGTGTCGAGTTTAAATTTTATTTTCCCCCTGGTATTTTCAATCGAGTCCCATCCTTGCAATAATGCGTCATAATCTTTAAAATCAAAGATGTCAAATTCAATTTTATTATCTGCTGAATCAGTTAGCTTGAATATAGCATAGCCGTGGTCTTCCATATTCCCGATAAGGAAATAGGCGGCTTCTTCCTTTATTACTTCGCCGGTTTCTTTATAATGGCGGATGACCTTTTCAAGCTCAGCACTGTTATTTCCGGCTTTTTCGAGGATTGCCTTTACATTTTCAGGTGGTTCAAATTCCCGTGGTCCACATGCGAATAAAAAAATTAGTGAATAGAAAATAATTAACCGTTTCATGATGTGTAATTTAGTTTAAGATGCAAATTTAAGAATTGTCTGAAACTATTTGAATTTTTTTTGGATTTGCTTTTACCTGATTATATAAATTCTATCTTTGCATTTTAAATAACAAAAATGAGAGTTTTCAATTTTAATTCTTTTATCAGCATTTTTTTAGTATTTATATTAGCCGGTTTTACTTTATATTCCTGCCGTCAAAACAGTCCGCAACATTATTTTAAAAACGGAAGCGCCAAGTACCAGCTAAAATTCTATTCAGGAGCTATAATAGATTTTGAAAAAGCTATTGAACTGAAACCTGATTTTGCCGATGCTTATTACGCAAAAGCAATTTGTGAAAGCGAATTAAAGCAATATGAAAATGCTTTAACAGACTTCAATAAAGTGATAGAACTTGAACCGACAAATAAAGATGCAATCTTCAGCAGAGCATTTTATATTAAAGAAAAAACCGGTGATTTTGAAGGAGCCATTCAGGATTATAACAAATTTATCGAACTGAATAAAAACGGAGATAATGCTTTCGCTTATAATAACAGGGGATTTTCAAAATACAAGCTTAATGACTTTGAAGGCGCGATAAAAGATATTGAAAAATCAATCCTTCTTAATCAAAAAAATTCTTTTGCCTATAAGAACAGGGCGCTTGTTTACATAGCCATTGACAGCCTGAACCAGGCTTGTGAGGACTTGAATAAAGCGGTTGGGTTAGGGTTTACAAAAGAATACGGCAAGGAAGCTGAGGAATTAATTAATAAATATTGCAATCGTTAATCAGGCACCTGTGAACCGGAACCCAGATTCGGTATCCAAAAATCATCTTTATCTTTATTATCCGTTTCGGTATCCAAATTCAAATCACTGCCCTTGTAGCCATTGGTTCCTGCATTTGTTTCCCAATTAATGGTTTTATCATATATATCAACATTTCCCGATCCATCAGAATCACCTGCAATCATTCCCCATATTCCGGGTATAAGTTCTTTGTGTCCTAAAGTATCCCCGTGAACCTGGTTTTCACCTGAAGTGAAATCGTAAGAATAAACACCGGATGTTTTTATTAACGAGTATTCCGAAATAATCGGGATATGATTTCTGTGATAGACTACTGTGAATAATTGTTGAATAATGGAATTGCTGAATATAAGATTATCTGAACCATTTAAACCGACTACGGAACCATCATTTATTAAGAAAGCGGCTTGTCGGGCTATTTTCGTTTCGTTTGTTGCTGAACCCACATCTGAAGCATCACGGAGTTCAACCAGAACCCAATCAACGATATTACCGGATGGCAAAGATGTAACACTTTCGGTTCCTGAATAATTCCAGGGTGCTACATTATATGGCTGGTTTAATGGAAAATCAGGATGTGCAATCAAACCGGTGTTCATATCTGTTCCGTTAAATGGTCCTTCGAGGAAAATCTTTAATGCTAATTCAAAACCTTCCTCAACAAGATTTTGACCGGTGCCGTTAGTGCCGGGCGAACCTTTATCACCGGAAGTCCCCGTAAATGTCGGTTCTCTTAATGAAGCAGTTGTCCAGTTAGTAAAATCATTATTGTTTTCTGTTGCCGTTCCTGTGAAAATCATTGAATAACCATTAGGATCGGGCCAATTGGGACCTCCGTCATATTCAACACGGTCAACTTCTGTTAAGCCATCCGGCAAAAATATAACAATTTCATCACCACTATTACCAAGTTGAAAATCTAAATATTGGTATTCGTAATTGCATGTATAACCTCCGTTTGTTAACGGATCATCATTACTGCCAAGTACAACAAATCCACCGGCAGGAACAATAACAGAAGCTAATACCTTTATCGAATCGTAATCATTATCCATTATTATCCAGCCGTTCATATCAATATTACTGTTAGTGGGATTGAATACTTCAAACCATTCCCCTTTGTCATCAAGGACAGCCGATGGATTTTGC
>JAIORT010000754.1 GCA_021107975.1 Bacteroidales bacterium
GTTGTAATACTAATTTATCATGAAATAGACCACTTCGCCCTTGTATAGAGTGTTGATTTTGTTAATCTGTTTACTACTTTGTTTGTATCCATCGATATAACATATTTTGAGGCAGATTGCTTCCGCAACGCCAGTCTTGATATAACCGGATTGAGCCAGCCGGGGAAATGTTTATTAAATTTAACTTCCATAATGAAACGATCCTGAAGAGAATGCCTGATTCTATCTTCCTTATACAACTCCTGTAAACCAGGATAGGCTTTACTTCTCAGGTTTTTATCGAAAGTAATCCTGACAGTTTCGTCAAATTTACTCAGGTAGGCTTCGCGTTCATATATAACAAGTACAACGGGTCTTAAATTTTTACTAAATACCTGGTAAAAAAATCTTTTTGAGTTTTCAAATCCCTTTGGAAAGTCCTTACTGATAATTATATGTCCATTAATTTTTGTTTGCTCAAACATGTCAATAGCATCACCGAATTTTATAGGCGCCCTGTATTTTATTATCGGAACATCATACTTTCTTTTAATTTCTAAAAAAACAAGATTATCCATACCTTCCTTATCGTAACCTCTTAACCTTATCTTTTTCCTGTTTTTAATTCCGTCTATCTTCTCAAAATAAAAATCATACCTTGGAGTGTCAAAGTATATTGACCGTACTGTGTATTGATTACTATCACTAACTTCAGCAAATTTATCCACATTAACAAACGGTAATACCATCTGCCGCAGCATTTCCATCTTACTCTCGTGTACTATATATTTATATTCGTATCTCATGTGTTAAAATCTCAAACGTAAACCTCTTTTTAAAAATTCAAAAATAGTAATTTCATCGCAAATAACCTTGCAATGTACTGCCATTCCCGGATAAATGTTACAAAAACCTGCATTAATAACCGCTTTCGCCATTACCATTTGCTGATTTGCCAGCAGATTCACATTTTCATCCAGATTAATAAAAGAGGCTCCAATTTTTTCATCATAGCCGGGAATTGAAAATTTTATTGCAGTTATCCTGTCAAGATATTGAATATTATGAACCTTAACAGGTATTTTCAAAATATACCTACTGGTATCGCTTATTGTAATAATACCGTCTAAAACAGTATTAAAACTGACAATACCATCAATTGGCGGATTTATATAATATTGGTCCTGCAGCTGTTCCAACATTTTAATTTCTTTTGTATAGGAATTTATTTTTTGGTAAATATAATCAATTTCTTCTGATTTTTTTCCTGATTGTAAAGAAAGTAATTCGTTATACTCTATTTGCACGTTAATTTTCGCCAGATTGAAAGTATTATCATATATCTCAAATTCTGCTTCCGAAATAATACTATCGTTAAATAACTTTTTCTGTCTGTTAAAATTCTTTTGCTCAAGATTAAGCTGCTGTTTGGCGTATTCATACTCCTGTATTGCCTGATCAATCAATTCTTGCTTTTCTCCGGTAATATTCAAACTCAGCGTGGCATGTTCTATTTCTTTTAAATTCCTTAACCGTATCAGTTCATTTTCGATAAAGTATGAATGAATATAAGCAATCGTGTCGCTGCTTTTTATATAATCATCAGATGTTAATCCTTCTTTCAAATGCAATTCTGCTATATCTCCTCTTTCAAATATATAACTCTTTAAATTGCTAATCACATTGGTTTCAAAGTTGTGTAATTCACTGATATAACTATCATCCTGTCCTCTTTTTAAATGCCATTCTTTTGCAGGATACACCAGCGCAGTAGCTTTAAAATCATAATGAACCTTTATTGGCAGGAATAAAACCAATAATACCAGTGCTAAAATGATAAGCAGTATATGTCGCCGGTTAAACCTCATTTATTTTTCCTTGTTCGTCTTTTGAGCCTGCAAAATTATTAAATATAATTCATTTTTATAATAGATTAAAATAATACGCTAAAGGTTGCAGCAATAATTTCATATTTAACTATTTGATTAATTACTTATCCGATAGTTTAATTCATAACAATTAATTAAAATAATATTTTGATGTTTTCTTTGATAAAAAGAAATTATTGTATTTTTGCACCGGAGAGATGGCAGAGTGGTCGAATGCGGCGGTCTTGAAAACCGTTGAGGGTCACACCTCCGGGGGTTCGAATCCCTCTCTCTCCGCCTTTGCCCGCCTAAGTTGAACATAGTGAGACGCAGGCGGGCTTTTTATTGGTAAATCAAAAAAACAACAGGTTTTTTATGAAGGTCGGGAATTGATTTTCGCCATTCCCTGATAGTTTTTGTCAATATATCTTCATCTCCGGATGTAATATTACAAGCCACACACAATAAAGTCTCTGCTGAACAATTATCAATAATCGACCGGAACATTTGATTGTTTCTATATGGTGTTTCTATAAATATCTGTGTTTGATTTAATTTAAAGGCATTATGTTCCAGCTCTTTCAATTTTTTAATCCTTTCTCTTTTATCAATTGGAAGATAACCGTGAAAAACAAAATTCTGCCCGTTAAATCCTGATGCCATTAAAGCCAGCATAATCGAAGACGGACCAATTAATGGAATCACCTGTACATTAGTTTGGTGGGCAATTCTAACGATTTCTGCTCCGGGGTCTGCAATACAAGGTGTACCTGCTTCCGATAATAACCCGATACTATTTCCAGTATTAATGCAGTTAAGATACGATTGAACTTGAGTTATGTCGGTATGTTCATTCAAAATATGAAACTCAACCTCATCAAATGGATTTTTATACCCAATTTTCCTTAAAAACCGCCGGGCAGTTTTAATCTCTTCAACAATAAACTCATTAAGCGCATATATTATCTCTGTATTCCACTCAGGAAAAACCTTGCTTTGAGAGGAATCTGATAAAAATGAAGGGATTAAAAATAATTTACCTTTTTGCATACATTTATTATAATTGAACTTTTACGTTAATTTTTTCACTGTATTATTAAAGCCAGGGTATTTTGTCTAAATCAATGTTACCGCCCGAAATGATAATTCCGATTCTTTTATCCCGGTAATCAAATTTATTTTCCAGGATAGCAGCAAACGGAACGGCAGCCGATGGTTCAATAATTATTTTCATCCGTTCCCAAATAAGTCTCATAGCTTTAATTATTGCGTTTTCACTTACTGTAACTATTTGATGTACATATTTCTGAATGATAGGATAAGTAAGCGATCCAAGAGATGTTAGTAATCCGTCAGCAATAGTATTTGGATTTTCCGATGGTATGAATTTTTTAGCATAAAATGAGCGATAAGCATCGTCGGCACCTGCGGGTTCTGCTGCTATTACTTTTGTTTCAGGTGAAATGTAATGTGTCGTCAAAGCCGTTCCGCTAAGAAGACCGCCACCACCAACCGGAGCCATAATTATATCAAGATTATTTACTTCTTCATAAAATTCTTTTGCTGCAGTTGCTTGTCCGGCAATAATACTGAAATTATTATAGGGATGTATTTCAATTGCTTTTGTTTTACTTTTAACTTTTATAAGAGTTTCTTCCCTCGATTTCAGATTTGGTTTACAAAAGGTAATAATACCATTATAATTCCTTACTGCCTCGATTTTAACATGTGATGAATTTTCAGGCATTACTATGTAGGCTTTGGTTTTTCTTAACATTGCAGCTCTTGCAAGTGCAGCAGCGTGATTACCTGAAGAATGTGTACATACTCCATTAATAATTTCATTGTTGGAAAAGGAAAAAATTGCATTTACAGCACCTCTCGTTTTAAATGCTCCTGCTTTCTGAAAGTTTTCGCATTTAAAAAAGATATCAGCCTTAACTAAATTATTAAGGTTTTCTGATTTAAAAACCGGGGTTCTGTTAATGTGCTGTTCAATCCTTTTGGCTGCTTTTTCTATTGTATGATATCCAGGGGGCTGTTTCAATTATTAAATATCCGTGCTATTGTTAATTCACATAATGAGCAGTAATATTATTTGCAATTTTTTTGCATGCTTTATTAAGAATATTATAAGTTTTGTCGCAGGATTCCAGTTCCCTGAAAAAAGGATCAGGAACGGATTCATTTTTACCAGGCTTAATAACATTCATCAAAAATTCAACTTTAGTTATATCTTGTTCATTTCTGGCAAAATATAAAGCATTTCTGTATGAAAGGGTATCCATAACATAAATTTTATCAAATCTATCAAAATCATCCTTGGTAAAAAGTCGAACTTTTTTTTCAGAAATATCTATACCGTGTTCCATGCCTTTTTTAACAGCCCTAAAGTCCGGTGGTTCATTAATATGAAATACCTCAAATCCTGCTGAATCAACATGAGCATTAATATTACGTTTTTTTAAAATGAGTTTTAACAATCCTTCAGCCAAAGGGGAACGACCCATATTCGCATTACACAAAAATAAAACATTTAAATCTCTCATAATTAATACTTATTATTCAAATTATATAAAATATAGTAGTGAAATTACTAATCGGGGAAATATAAATAAAATATTTTAGAAAAACAAGAAAAAAATAAAAAATAATTATAAAGAAATTTTTTTATCTAATTCCTCAACGTAATTTCTGAATTGTTTGTCGGTTTCAATCAGGTTATTAACAGTTCGGCAAGCATGAAGAACAGTGGCATGATCTTTATTGCCACAATGAAGACCAATAGTTGCAAGAGAGGCTTTTGTCATTTTTTTAGAGAAATACATTGCTAATTGACGCGCCTGTACAATTTCTCTTTTTCTTGTTTTTGAATGTATAGTTTCCAGTTGTAGTCCAAAATAATCACATACAACTTTCTGAATATAATCAATTGATATTTCGCGAGAAGTGTTCTTTACAAATTTATCAATCATCCTTTTAGCTAAATCCAGGTTGATTGCCTTTTTATTCAAAGATGATTGGGCAAGGATAGAAATTAATGCACCTTCCAGTTCTCTGATATTAGTAGTGATGCTGTACGCCAGGTATTCAATAACATCCTTCGGTATTTCAACGCCATCCTTATAGAGTTTCTTTTCAACGATGGCAATACGGGTTTCAAGGTCGGGCACCTGCAAGTCAGCAGATAATCCCCATTTGAAACGTGATAATAATCTGGTATTCATCCCCTCCATCTCAACCGGAGGTTTATCAGATGTAATAATAAGTTGTTTATTATTTTGATGTAAGTGATTGAAAATATGAAAATATATTTCCTGTGTTTTTTCTTTCTTTGTAAGAAATTGAATATCATCAACAATTAATGTATCAATCATCTGGTAAAAATGAACAAAATCGTTATGACTATTATTTCTAACAGCATCGATATATTGATTTGTAAATTGCTCAGAAGTAACATAAAGAACAATTTTTTCAGGGAAGTTGGTTTTCACTTCCAAACCAATGGCATGGGCAAGATGTGTTTTACCTAATCCTACATTGCTATATATAAGCAAAGGATTGAAAGCTGTTTTACCAGGGTTGCTCGCAACAGCAAATCCTGCCGAACGTGCTAAACGGTTACAATCGCCTTCAATAAAATTCTCGAATGAATAGTTTTCATTGAGTTGGGAGTTAACTTTTATTTTTTTAAGACCCGGAATAATAAATGGGTTTGGTATCTCCTTGGAAGAACCCTTATTTAAATCAATCGGCATAGTAACAGAAGGATTGGAAGTAGATTTTATATTGGAAGCCGGGAGTTTAATAGTATAAGGAGCAGTATTATTATAAGTGTTTTCCATTATAATACTATATTCGAGCCTGCCGTGATTACCTAACTCCTTTTTTATAGTTTTTTTCAGCAGTGTAATAAAGTGTTCTTCTAACCATTCATAAAAAAACTGACTTGGCACCTGTATGGTTAATACGTCGTTGTCAAGTTTAATAGGTTTGATTGGCTCGAACCAGGTTTTAAAACTCTGATGACTAATGTTGTCTTTAATTATATTCAGACAATTCTCCCAAACCGCTTTACAATTTTTCTTCATTCGTAAGTAATTGCATTAAAGCAATTTAATTAATATCATTTATTCTATTTAGTTTAATATCAATGCATTGTACTAAAAATAACAATCTGTTACTCTAAGGAAATTGTGAACAAAATTCAACTAAAAAAAGTTAAAAAAAAATAAAAATGTACTTGATTATTAAAAAAAAATGTCGTATACAACAACATGATAATTATATTGAAACTTACAATCTAAACAGCATGTAAATAATTTATTTTAAGATTATTAATTCTGGAAAATTTCTCAAAAACTAGGTTAGAATCCCTTTTGCGTACTTCAAATTTAATCTTGCATTTCAACTCAAAAATTTGAAAAATCTGGTTTAAGTTACTTTCCCTTATAATTTTTTTTACATTATTCATCTCTTCATATCCAAATTCAATTTCATAAATATCATTAATCGTTTTTGAAATGATTATTGCATTATTCAGTGCCTCTTTTGAAGCGGTTTTGTATGCATTAATCAATCCGCTTACTCCGAGTTTTGTACCACCAAAGTATCTAATAACAACAACCAGTATATTAGTTAAATCTTTTGATAGAATCTGTCCGTAAATTGGTCTTCCTGCTGTTCCTGATGGTTCGCCGTCATCATTCATTCTATATACTAACTTAGCAAAACCAAGCCGGTAAGCATAACAATGATGCCTTGCATCATGGTATTTTTTTCTTAATTCTTTAAAATGTGCTTTTACCTCTATTTCATTCTTAACAGGAAGGGCAAATGCTATAAATCTACTCCCCTTACTTTTAAATAATCCTTCCGAAATTTGCTCAATTGTTTTATACGTATCTTCAAAAAGCATTAATAATCATCCGATTAATCAAATTTCAGTTTCCGATAAAAAAGTCGTTAAATATATCAAAATTTTTAATTGAAATCAATTTTTTAAAAAATAATTCTAATATAGAATAAGTCTATATAAAATATATCATGATTAACTGATATACTATGAGTTAAATATTTTCTCGTCATTATCATAATTTTTATCTTTTTTAATTATTTTGCGAACCTATATTCTTAATTTTGGTAAATTATTTTTAAAATTCATTTTATGAAACACTAATGTTTATATTCGTCTTGACCACTGTCCTGTGCGTTTGCCTTGTCAGTACAGATGCGTTTTAGTATGCGAAGTGGTCTGACGAATATTTACAGTTAACATATTACTAAATTTTAAACAGATGAATATATTTAATCAAATCAGGAAATTATCTGAAGAATACAGAGATTATACCGCAGAAAATTTATCGAGTTTAATAAAAATAAAATCCCTGAGCCGGCAGGAAGAAAATGTTCAGCAGGAACTTAAAAAGCAAATGGAGGAGAGCGGAGCAGACGAGGTTGTAATTGACGGACTTGGAAATGTTATAGGAAGAATTGGAAATGGAAAAAAGGTTTTGGCAATCGATGGGCATATCGATACTGTTGATGTTGGAAATATTGAAAACTGGAATTTTAATCCGTTTTCCGGCGAAATAAAGGACGGGTATGTTCATGGTCGGGGAAGTGTTGACCAAGAAGGAGGCGTAGCTTCAATGGTAACAGCAATCAGAATTCTAAAAGAAATCGGGATTAAGAATGATATGACTGTCTATTTTGTTGGAAGTGTTATTGAAGAGGATTGCGACGGTTTATGCTGGAAGTACATTATTGAAGAAGATAAAATAAAACCTGATATTGTTATTATTACCGAACCCACAAATTTGAATATTTACAGGGGGCATCGGGGAAGGATGGAAATTCAAATATCTTTTAATGGTATTTCGGCGCATGGCTCAGCTCCCGAACGGGGTAAAAATGCTATTTACATGGCTTCAAAAGCAGCGATGGAAATAGAAAAACTGAATGAAAGATTGAAATATGATGATTTTCTTGGAAAAGGCTCTGTTACGATTTCCGAATTTATATCAGGCAGTCCTTCTCTTTGTGCTGTTGCCGATTATGCAAGATTACATCTTGACAGAAGATTAACATGGAGCGAAACAAAAGAGTCTGCTATTAATGAATTAGAAAGTATTATTAAAAATATCGATGCTAAAATAAATATTCCATATTATGAAGAAAAGGCTTTTACAGGGTTAAAATATGGAATGGAAAAATATTTCCCAACCTGGAAAATGGAAGAAAATCATCCGGTTATCAAATCAGGAATAAAAGCATATAAAAATTTATATAATAAAATGCCACGTATTGGCAAATGGACATTCTCAACGAATGGCGTAACGATTAACGGAATTTACGGAATACCCATAATTGGTTTTGGACCGGGTAATGAAATTTATGCTCATGCGCCAAATGAAAAAATCCCGGTTGATGATTTGGTTGTTGCTTCGGCATTTTATGCTGCTTATGCTTGTTCGGTTTGAATTAAGAAATATAATTTATTATGGAAACAAAATTTAAGAAATTAATATCAGAAATAGTCCGGTTAAGTTCCGGCTTGTATCAAAAGGATTTTCTGTTAACATGGGAAAAATCAAACGATGAAATCAAACAGATACTTTTAGTGGCAGAAATATTAAAATATTTACGTGAAAATAATATATCACTCCGATGTTTTGATTCGGGGCTGGCTGTTTCAATCTTCAGGGATCAATCAACCCGCACAAGGTTTTCTTATGCTTCGGCAGCTAACCTGCTCGGTCTAAAAGTTCAGGATATGGATGAATCAAAGTCTCAGATAGCACATGGTGAAACAGTAAGAGAAACCGCTAATATGATTTCTTTTTTTACCGAAATAATCGGAATCAGGGATGATAAATATCCGGGCATCGGAAATGCATATATGAAAGAGGTGGCGGAAGCCCTTGATGACGGCTTCCGAAATGGTGTTCTGCATCAGCGTCCGGGTATCATTAATCTTCAATGCGATATTGATCATCCTACACAGTCTTTATCTGATTTACTCCACCTGGAGAATTATTTCGGTTCATTAGAAACACTGAAAGGAAAAAAAATTGCCATGACCTGGGCGTATTCACCAAGTTATGGTAAACCATTATCGGTGCCACAGGGTATTATTGGTTTAATGACTCGTTTCGGAATGAACGTTGAACTTGCTTATCCCGAAGGATATAATTTAAAACCCGAAGTTATTGAAATAGCAAAAAACCAGGCAAAGGAATCAGGGGGTTCTTTTAAAATTTCCGGTTCGATGGAAGATGCTTTTAAAGATGCTGATATTGTGTATCCTAAAAGCTGGGCGCCATACAGTGTTATGCAACAAAAAACCGAACTCTATAAAAATAACAATGAACAAGGACTAAAAGACCTCGAAAAATACGCTTTAAGCTTAAACTCAAATTATAAAAACTGGGAATGTAATGAGAACTTAATGAAGACGACTAAACACGGCTCAGCGCTTTATATGCATTGCCTTCCGGCTGATATTTCAGGAGTGTCGTGCGAACATGGGGAGGTTCAAAAAGAAGTGTTTGAAAAGTACAGGATTTTAACCTACATAGAGGCAGGATATAAACCCTATATCATTGCTTCCATGATTATTAACATGTTATTTAAAGAACCGGATAAGATATTAAGAAATTTACAAAACAGAGCTTCAGTAAGAAAGGGATAAC
>JAIORT010000905.1 GCA_021107975.1 Bacteroidales bacterium
TTTTATTATTTTTATAATGAGACTTGCTGGCTTTATTAAAAGTTGCATGGTATTTTTTCATAAAAACCAAATAACCTAACCCAGATGAACTGAAAATTTCAATCTTTTTTATTTAATTATCAGTTTTTTTTTGTGAGGTTTTGTGTCTTAGTGTTTTTGTGGCAAGAGTTTTTTTAGCCATTATTCCTAATCAATTTCTGCTTATCCGAATAAGTCCTGCCTTCGGGACTTCAAATTTTTCTACTCCTGCTTTCAGTTTCTTCCCGTAAATTTTTTTCAGATTACCCATACAATCATAAATACCAATCTCTGCATTTCCAAAATCATCTTTAAAATCAACAATCACCTCTGACGTTCCTTTGGCATTAATAATATCAATCTCTTTTACAAATGACCTGTCAAATGAAACGAATTGATCATTGTAAACAGCTATGATTTCTTTTTCATCAGAATACGCCCGTATTACAGGATATAAAGCGCCGGGTTGTTCGGGAATAAACTCACCATCGAGTAATACATCTCTGTTCTCTTTCCAATAGTTCATCCAGAATTTTGCCATCTGAAAATGATCTTCAGGTATAGAATCAAGCCTTACTGAAAGCTGTGGTACTGAAAATAAAATATTAAGAATCTGAAGGGCAGCACTTTCAACAGGATCTTCTCTGTGCCACATAAACATATCGGAATGAACAGCCGTATTGTCAGAAGATATTCTTAAATCCGTTGTTCTAACGCGGTTCACCACTTCCATGTTCGGGCAATCGGCTGCGCGGAACATATTTCCATATTTTCTCATTAAGGGTCCGATATAAGGCTGCCTGAATTCAATCATTATGTCAGGCTTTATTGCCCTGAGCCGTTCCATTATATCTGTCATCAGCCTGTCAACCGCTTCATTTACCGAGGCATAATCCCTTCCGTTTGAAGCAGTCATGTCAGTTTCTTTACCCGCATAAAACCATCCTAAAAAATCCAGTTTAAATCCATCAAGGTCCCAATCTTTTAAAGCTGTCTCATAAGTATTGATAATATGTTCACGAACTTCAGGATAGCGTGGGTCTAATACCCATGTTCCCTGTCCATCCCAATAATGTAAATATTTCCCTTTAAATTTTTTAAAAATCTTTGATTTCTCTCCGATGAAAGGCAAAGAATACCATAACAGTATTTTCATTCCGGTTTTATGAATACGGTTTACAAATAATTTCATATCGCCTATTCTATCCGGTTCCCAATCGCCGGTAAAAGCATAACCGCGCTTATTATCTAATGTCTGCCATCCGTCATCTACAATAACCGCCTCAAGCCCGATTTTCTTTCCCAGCCTGCATTCATTAATTACTTCCTCCACGTCTATATTTTGATGAAAACTATACCAGGTAGAATACATTGGTAATTTAGCTTTATCAGGAACTGATGCCGGTTTATAATTCTCCATTGATGCCCACCATTTTACAGCATCATTAATAACTTTATAATATGGCAGATTCCTTTTATCAATCCGTAACTCAACAGTATATTCTTTCAGTGCGGGGTGAGGTTCATCAAAAAAAGTAATATTGCAATAAAACATAGCGTCCTCTTCCCTTAAATAAGTTTCCGTTGAAATTTTGTTCAAAGCATCAGAAACAGCAAAGGTAAAACGGTTTATATCCCTGCAATTCATAAAACAAACCAGCGGCACCTGACTCGAAGCACGTGATGTTATACTATTTCTATAATAAGTTACTTTATCTGTTTTAATATTTGAATTCCAGAATTGGTAAATATCAATGGAAGGAAAACTCCACTTCAAAATAAACTTCGGAGGCACGGCAGGTTCCTCCGAGAAGAGTTTCAGTTTTATTACTATTAAACCATCTTCTATTTCTTCTGAACTGATTTCTTTAATAAAACTTCCCAAATCACCTTCAATCTCAAGCTGGTCTTTTGTAAATGGAATCTCATCTGAATTTATTTCTTCCTGAACAAAATGTGCTTTTTTTTGAGCACAACTTATTACCACAGCAAAAAGCGTTACTGTAATAAAAATTTTTATAAAATAATTCATAAAATACTAATTGTTTATTTGGAATTTATTTTAAGCCTTTCTTTTGGAGCCATAATTCACGGAAAGATTTTTTAGCAATAACAGGTAATTCACGGCGAGGTCCCCAAACTTTTTTTATGAAAGTACGTAACGCAATGTTTTTCATTCCGGCATTAAACATATCCATTCGTTTTCTTTTCAGCAAAATCTTTTTCATACCATACATTGAAATTTTGTCCATCATTTTCGAATAACCTGCTTTTACCGAGTCATTCCTGTTATAAAGAAGGAGTTCGTGCAATGGTATTTTTACCGAACATACTTCGGTACAATTGCCACAAAGTGAGGAAGCAAAACTTAGATGTTTATATTTATCCATGTTTTTCAGATATGGCGTTATAACAGAACCTATCGGACCGCTATATGTAGTGGCATAAGTATGACCGCCAATATTTTTATAAACCGGACATGCATTCAAACAAGCGCCACAACGAATACATGTTAAGGCTGCTCTTTGTTCATTATGTTTTAAAAGTTCCGAACGGTTATTATCTAATAAAACAAGATACATCTCATCAGGACCATCTGTTTCACCTTGCTGTCTTGGTCCGGTTATCACCGAATTATAAACAGTAATATTTTGTCCTGTCCCGTGCGAAGCTAATAATGGCCAAAACAAATCCAAGTCTGTTAATGAAGGAATAACCTTTTCAATACCCACAACTGCAATATGAACTTTTGGAAAAGAAACCGACATCAGGGCGTTTCCCTCGTTTTCTGTTAAACAAACCGCTCCTGTATCGGCAATAAGGAAGTTACCACCTGTTATTCCAATATCGGCATTAATAAATTTGTCTCTTAGTTTTTCCCTGACAAATAATGTAATTTCTGATGGTGTGCTTTCACGGGGTGTATTGAATTTTTCATGAAACAGTTTCGCTACATCGTCCCTTGATTTATGCATTGCAGGCGTAACAATATGATATGGCTTTTCGCCTGCAATTTGTACAATATACTCTCCCAGGTCTGTTTCCAAACTTTCAATATTATTTTTTTCTAAGGCTTCGTTAATTTCTATCTCTTCTGTAATCATCGATTTTGACTTGACTACTTTTTTTGCATTGTACCTTTTCATTATAGTCAAAATCTCACTAACAGCTTCTTTTTTATCCTGCGCCCAAATAACTTTTCCTCCACCTTTTTCAAAATTAGCGACAAATTCCAACAAATACTTTTCTAATTCGTTTATAACTTTGTGTTTGATTGATGCCGCCCTTTTTTTCGCCAAATCAAGGTCTTTGTATTGCTTTTTCCCTTTTTCTACAGCAACATCATACTTCGAAATGTTAAAATTAATCTTGTTCCGGTGTTCAAGATTAAAAGCCTTTTTCTCAGATTCTTTAATAAATTTACGGTAAACCTCGTGCATTTATTTACAATTGATTCTTATTCAGAAATTGATATTTTATTTATTCTTCTAATATGTCTTCCTCCTTCAAAATCAGTATTTAAAAACAACTTAACCATTTCTACGGCATTATCAAAATCAATAAATCTACCGGGTAATGCAATTATATTTGCATTGTTATGTTGCCTTGAAAGTTCTGCCTGCTCTTTATTCCAACATAAAGCTGACCTTACTTTCGGATATTTATTAGCTACCATACTTGCACCCTGTCCACTTCCACAAATTATTATTCCTTGTATAAATTCCCCGTTATTTATTGATTTTGCAACAGGATGAATATAATCGGGATAATCTACACTTTCTTCCAAATTAGTTCCAAAATCCTTAATTTTGTATCCATCTGCAATTAGATTTTTAATGATATATTGTTTTAATTTATACCCGCCATGGTCTGAACCAATGGCTAATATGTGCTTTTTATCGAACATGTTAATAAATTATTTCAAACAAAAGTAATTAATAATACTATATATGATTAAAAATTAATGCTTTATTCCCTGAAAGTTTGTTTTACTTTATTTCTACTTGCTTAAAAATCAAAATATTATTTTTTTCAACATAAATTTGTTTATATCTGTTTAACTTTGTTACAAAATTTTTAAAAGCTGTTTGGTTATTAACAATTAATTGAGAAAGTAAAATTTGTACTGTAATTATTAATTTTTATTACATGTTTTTATCAGGAATTGAACAAAAATTTAGCTTAATTAAACGATATTTTTTTCAATATAGTTAGTTTTTCACAATCGGTTGAAATGTTGTTAAAGTACTATAAAACAAAATAGAAGATGTTAATGAGTTGTTAATAACATCTAATAAATCACAATGTCAATTATTTAGTCTGATTTTTTTTAACACAATTAACAGGAATATTATAATAACAAATAAAATATTAAAATAAATTTATTATATATATATTCAAAATGAAAATCGAAACTAAAAACCAAAGGTTAACTACTTTTACAGACGCCGAACTTATAAAAAAAATATTGGAATTTAAAAAAAATAAAAACGCAGTAATATTGGCACATTTCTATCAGATACCGGAGATACAGGATATAGCAGATTACGTTGGAGATAGTTTGGGATTAGCACAAAATGCTTCAAAAGCCGATGTTGATATGATTGTTTTTGCAGGAGTTCACTTTATGGCTGAAACTGCAAAAATTCTTAATCCAGATACAAAAGTTGTAATACCAGATTTGGAGGCAGGATGTTCATTAGCTGATTCATGTCCTAAGGACAAATTTTCTGATTTCAAAGCAAGGTATCCTGATTATATGGTAATTTCATATATAAATTGTACTGCTGATATTAAAACCATGTCGGATGTAATATGCACTTCAGGCAATGCAGTTAAATTGGTTGAATCATTCCCAAAAGAAGAAAAGATAATATTTGCACCAGATAAAAATCTGGGAGGATATATAAATAACGTAACCGGCAGAAGTATGGTTTTATGGGATGGTACCTGTGAAGTTCACGATATTTTATCAACCGAAGCAATTATTAATCTTAAAGTAAAAAATCCGGAAGCTAAACTTATAGCTCATCCCGAATGCCAGGCTCCTGTACTTGAGTTAGCTGATTATGTAGGCTCAACAACAGGCATGCTTAAATATACAATGCAGGATAATTCTAAAAAGTATATTGTAGCAACAGAAACAGGTTTACTGCACCAAATGAGGAAAAATTGTCCTGAAAAGGAATTTATAGTAGTTCCGGCTGATGAAACATGTTCGTGTAATGATTGCCCATATATGAAAATGAATACCTTGGAAAAACTATATTTGTGCATGGAAAATGAGAAACCGGAAATAGTAATTCCGGAAAATATAATAGAACAAGCAAAAAAACCTATAATAAGAATGCTCGATATATCTAAAAAATTGAATTTGATAAAATAATGAAAAAGTTATTTTTATTTTTTGTGTTTATTATATCCTTTTTTGGATTAAAGGCTCAAAATGAAGTTAATCCAAATGGTTATAATTTTTTTTATTATGAAAACGGAAGTGTTTCAAGTGAGGGATATATGAAAGAAGGAGAACCTGACGGATACTGGAAAACGTATTATGAAGACGGCATAATTAAGTCGGAAGGTAATAGGAAAAATTTTGAACTTGACAGTATTTGGACATTTTACAGTGATTCGGGAAAAGTAATACTACAGATTACTTATCTTGAAGGAAAAAAGAATGGGATAAGAAGAACTTTTCATGAGGATGAGGTTATAGAAGAAAACTTTGAGGATGATGTAAAACAAGGATTTACATACTATTATTATCCGAATGGTAAAGTTAGAAAAGAAGTGAATTTTGTTGATGGATTGGAAGAAGGAACTGGTAAAGAATATTCTGCCGATGATGGAAGAGTTATTAAAATGATTTATTACAAAAAAGGTTTTACTATCGACATTGAATATGTAAACAGGATTGATAAGTCTGGAATGAAGCAGGGAAAATGGAAGTTTTTTTATCCAAATGGAGTTATCAGGTTGGAAGGTGAGTATAAAAATGATACTAAACATGGATATTTCAAGGAATATTCAGAAGATGGAAATTTGTTGTTAACGTTAAAATATATTGACGGAGTATTGCAAGAGGACGTTGCTGAACTTGTTAAGCTCGAAATAAAAACCGAGTATTATTCCGATGGTAATGTGAAGATAGTTGCAAGTTATAAAAATGATGTACCGGAAGGTATAAGAAGAGAATATTCGCAGGAAGGAGAAATAATAAAGGGATATATTTTTAAAAAGGGAAGTGTTGTAGGAGAAGGAATAATAGATGAAGAAGGAATCAAAGATGGTCCGTGGAAAGAATATTTTAATAATGGTGATTTGAAATCAACAGGTACTTATGATAAAGGGAAAAGGATAGGAGAATGGAAGTTTTGGCATCCAAACGGACAGATGGAACAAATCGGAAGTTATAATAATGATGGAAAAGAAGATGGTACCTGGGCGTGGTATTATCCCACTGGTGATTTGCTTAGAGAAGAAAGTTACTATAATGGAATGATTGATGGCTATAGTATTGAATACGATGAATTTGGAATGGTTATATCGGAAGGTGAATACATTGAAGATTATAAAGAAGGGAAATGGAAATATAATTATGGAGACCTCAGAGAGGAAGGAGAATATTTGAATGGAATGCGTCATGGTTTGTGGAAAAGTTATTATTCTGAAGGAGCTATTAATTTTGAAGGTGAGTTCATTGATGATAATCCGAACGGAAGGCATACCTGGTATTGGTCAAACGGTAATAAAAAAATTGAAGGTAATTATATTATGGGCTTAAAAGATGGTGAGTGGATTAAATATAAATATGATGGCACACCGTTTTTAAGTATTTTTTATAAGAATGGTATTGAAAAAAGATATGATGGAATACGGGTAAAAATTTATGATGAAGGGGAAGAAAATTCAGGTGGCAATGATTATTAAATTCAGATTTGGTTTAGTTCTTTTTTAACAGGAACTACTTTCATAAGAGGATTGACTAAATAAATTCGATTATTATCTAATCTTTTACATTTATATCTTTTTCGCATTTTTTCAAATTTAATAAATGTTAAACCATTATAAATTTGAAAAACAGAGTTGTCAGGCAATTCTTCGAGCGTTAAATATTTATTGTTTCCATCATACTTTCTCAGTATTAATAATAATTCCTTACTGGCGGAAGGTGAAGACGGATTATAAAGATAGGTATTCAATATATTAAGAATGTCTTTTGGAAATACGCCTTCATGTGTAAAATTTTGCATAAGTTCTCTGAATTCCGTTTTCCATTCTATACCATGAGGCTTAACGTTCTTTTTATATTTTTCCCAAACTTTAAGATGAGCAAATTCATGAATTAAAGTTATAAGAAAATGGTATTTATTCAAATCGTGATTAACCGAAATTCTGTGATATTTATAATGTAATGGTGGTCGGTAATCACCGAGTTTAGTAATTCTGGTCCTGTTAATTTTTAGCTGAACATTGTAAAATTCCAGCCATTCGAAAATTAAAGGAACCGATTGTGCAGGCAGGTATTTGTATAATAAATCCTTATATGTTTTCATTTACAAACATATTTAATTTAACATTTTGATTTGTCTGACTGAATTTAGGACAATGCTTGCATCTTCGTGTATGTTTTGTTGAAGCGCAGGCGCTACAAAGTAAAACCGAAATCATAAATGAAAGTACCAGGAGTGTTAATTTATTTTTTAACATTTGATAAAGATTTCTTAATATTAACGTGCGAAATTATGAAAATTGCTTGACTATAAATATTTTATCATTATTTTAGCAGAAATATTATTTAAACCATGTTAAGTCGTTTTGGTCGGTATATAATACTGATGTTAAAGGTTTTCCGGAAACCGGATAAAATGCAGGTTTTCTGGAAGCAATTTTTCGTCGAGATTAATAATTTAGGAGTGGAGTCGCTTGGTATTGTAGCTGTTATTTCTGTTTTTATGGGAGCTGTTGTTGCTATTCAAACAGCATATAATATCGACAGCCCTTTAATACCATTAAAAATGGTGGGATTTACCGTACGACAGTCAGTTATACTGGAATTTTCACCTACAATTATAAGTTTGATTCTGGCAGGTAAAGTAGGGTCGCGCATTGCTTCCGAAATAGGAACAATGAGAGTAACCGAACAGATTGATGCATTAGAAATTATGGGTATCAATCCTGCAAACTACCTGATTTTTCCTAAGGTTACGGCTGCTATGGTTTTTAATCCCGTAATAATTATTATAAGTATGGGATTCGGATTAGTTGGTGGGTGGCTGGTATCAGTTTTTACGAGTCTTTATACATCGTATGAATATATCGACGGTATAAGGTCGTGGTTTGAAGGATACACTATTATTTATGCACTTATTAAAACAGTAGTTTTTGCATATCTTATCACTTCTATTTCGGGATTTATGGGATTTATTGTTAAAGGAGGTGCCATCGAAGTCGGTGCGGCAAGTACTAAGGCTGTGGTTTGGAGTAGCATTATGATTATTTTATTCAATTTAATTCTGACTCAACTATTGCTGTCATGATTGAGGCGAACAACATATCGAAATTTTTTGGCGATAATCAAGTATTGAAAGATATTACTGTAAGATTTGAAAAAGGGAAGACAAATCTGATTATAGGGCGAAGCGGTTCTGGAAAAACAGTTTTAGTGAAATGCCTTGTTGGTCTGTTAGAAGTAGATGAAGGTTATATTATGTTTGGTGATAGGAATTTTTCGCAAATGACGTTTATCGAAAGGAAAAAGGTCAGGAAAGAAATTGGTATGCTTTTTCAGGGAGGAGCTCTTTTCGACTCAATGACAGTTGAAGAAAATGTGATGTTCCCCTTAACCATGTACACCAATCAATCATTGGAAGAGAAAAAAGAGAGGGTAGATTTTTGTCTGAAATGGGTAAATCTTGAAGATGCTAATAAATTATTGCCTTCTGAATTGAGTGGCGGAATGACTAAACGTGTGGCAATAGCCAGAGCCATTTCAATGAACCCGAAATATTTATTCTGTGATGAACCCACCTCAGGTCTTGACCCTCAAACTGCAGGTGTTATTGATGATTTAATCAGCAGGCTGACTAAAGAATTTGAAATGACAACAGTGGTTAATACCCACGACATGAATTCGGTAATTAAAATCGGCGACAAAATATCTTTTATTTATCAGGGGCAGCTTTGGTGGGAGGGAGATAAAAAACAAGTGCTTACCACAGAGAATAAAGAATTAAATGATTTTGTTTTTTCAACGGAATTAACGAAACGATTGAAATAGAAATAATACCGTCATTGCGAACCAAAAGGGTAGGCAATAGACGCAAGAGTGAAGCAATCTGTACATTAATATATCACTGTTTTAATTAACAGATTGCTTCGCACATACGCACAAGGCTTTCCCAACGGCTCGCAATGACGTGTAATAAATCGAATTTTATGAATTATATTGATATTATATTAATTATTCCAATCATCTGGTTTGCCTATCAGGGATTTAAAAGAGGATTGG
>JAIORT010000711.1 GCA_021107975.1 Bacteroidales bacterium
ATTTCTTTCACAGGAAAAACATGAATGATAACATCTGCATTTAGATTTTTAATTTTTAATATCCTGGATTTTAAGTCCATTTTTTTAATTTCAGTCCAGTCTAAAAAAAAATCAATATGTTCGCACGATTCAACAATACCTTTTGTGTAGGCTTTTCCTAAAAAATAAATAACAACATTCGGATAAAATTTTTTTAAAACACCGGCTACAGGTAAAGTTAGCATAACATCTCCAATACTGTCGGTTCTGCTAATAATAACTTTTAGTTGTGTGAAACAATTTGTCATCTTTTCTGCTTCAAATTTTCATTTCGTAAAATCCATAGCTTAAGATACCGACTAAATAATGCATAAAATGACAAAAAAGCTACTGTTAATCCCGGAACACCGTCTCTGAACCCACCCTGTATAATATAATGCCTAACAAATCGGAATGCAGGTTTAATCATAAAATGGAACAAAGAAAGTTTTTTTGTCTTTTTATCATAGTCTCTTGCCTGCCACCAACTATAGCGATTTACCTTAGCTACATATTTATCAAATCCACAATATGTATTATGCACAAGTTTGTTGTTGAGAGTACCTAATTCACCATCGGATAAAATTTCCGCATGAGCATGTTTTTTCTGATACCGACATTTACTTTTTCTAAATAAACGTACTACGCGGTCATGATTCCAACCACCATGCTTCAGGTGCTTTCCAAGAAAATAATTTTTTCGGTAAATCCAAAATCCAACTTTGTCTGTTCCATTTCTGAGAATATCTTGTATTTCATTTTGTAATTCAGGCGTTACTCGTTCATCAGCATCAACAATTAATATCCACTCATTACTGGCTTGAGGTATTGCCCAATTTTTCTGTGAAGCCGAGTTTTCATACTCATGCTGTATAATAAAATCAGTATATTTTTTTGATAACTCAACTGTATTATCAGTACTAAATGAATCAACTACAATAACTTCATCAGCAAATATGACGGATTGGAGGACTTCTTCGATATTTTCTTCTTCATTGCCTGTAGGTATTATTACAGTAAGTTTTTCCATATCAGAGTAAATATTTGGTATTTGAACAATTTACATAAGTTTGATTTTGCAAATATAATCAAATCACTTTTTTCATCCACTTCCCTTTTAAAATATACCAATAAGACAGTATCCCTAATATAATAAAATAAACATATTCGGAACACCAGATAACTTCAGTTGAACTATTGAATTTTATAGCAAGAACATAAGCTGTAAAAATATAAACAACGATAGAAATAATTTCTATCCCCAATGAAATCTGAGTGTTTGCCGTTCCTGCCACTCCATTAAAAACAATAATTGTTAAGGAAAATATCACCAATACTCCAAGAATTACATATAAAGGTCCGAGAGTATCCTCAATAAGAGACTGATCATTTGTATAGAATGAAATTATATCTCTTGCAAAAATAAAAGTTACTATAATAACTCCAAGAATACCCAGGAAGCTCATTTTGGTAATTCTTTTAATAACAGGCAAAACCAAATCTATCTTGTTTTCTCCAATGAGATTACTCACTATTGTATTTGTTGCCGAACCCAGACCCCATATTGGAATTGTAAGGATCATATACATTGTTCGGATTATATTGGAAGCTGCAAGCGGACGCTCGCCTGTTTGCTCAATGATCATAAAAAAAACAAACCACCCTCCAATAGAGAAAAAATGCTGCATCATAATGAATACGGCAACATTCAGAATATTTTTAATTACTTGAACATTAAGCTTAGGGAAACGAAACAGATTGTATTTTTTTAAATCTACTTTAATGGTAGTTATTAAAATAAAGTAAATAACCGAAACGCCTTCGGCAATGACTGAGGCAAGGGCTGCTCCGCGAATGCCCATCTGTGGGAAATTATAATTACCAAATATCAGCAGGTAATCGAGACCGATGTTGACAATAGCCATAATTACCGCACTATGAATTAAATATTTGGTGTTTGTAATGCCAATATAAAATGCCCTGAAAGCCGTGTTGGAAAAAGCAAAGACCAATCCCCAGATGCGGACATCAAGATATTGCTGACTGAAAAAATAAATATCAGGCGAAGAAATAATTGTCTTTAAAACTGTTGACGATATAAAATTTGTCAGAAAAAACAAACCGATACTCAAAACTATAAGAAAGTAAATACTATGATCGACAATATTGCCTATTTGCTTATAATTTTTTTCTCCGTTTCTTCTGCCCACAAGTATTTGGGCGCCTGTGCCAAACCCGAAACCTAAAATGAACAGGGAAACATAAAATAAACCTCCGATAGCGCTGGCGCCAAGCTCAATTTCGCCTACACGCCCAAGAAATGCCGTATCAATAACGATAATTATATTTTGCGCCAGAAGGCTCAGGAATATCGGATAACTGACTTTCCAGATACTTTTATATGATGGAACAAAATTCATTTTAATATTTTGGCTAAAAATAAGTTTATTTTTTTATTATTTTGCAAAGCAATTTTCTATGATACATTAAAAAATAATTAAACGATAATAAAATGACAAACAACCGATTAAAAGAAATGGCAGAGATCAATAAGCTAGACGGATATGAAAAGATTGATCTTTACAATTACAAAAATGTTGATAAGCTGGCGTATCATTATAAGGAAATCCTGAAGCTTATTGGAGAAGACCCTGAACGGGAGGGATTAGCTAAAACGCCTGAAAGAGTTGCAAAATCAATCCAGTTCTTAACTCACGGCTATCTTCTCGACCCTGTCGAGATATTGAATTCGGCAAAGTTCAAGGAAGATTACAGGGAAATGGTGATTGTAAAAGACATCGAAATATACTCTTTGTGCGAACACCACATGATCCCTTTTATTGGGAAAGCCCATGTAGGCTATATCCCAAACGGATATATCACCGGGCTGAGTAAAATTGCAAGGGTAGTTGAGGCGTTTTCACGCAGGCTTCAGGTGCAGGAAAGACTTACATTCCAAATAAAAGAATGTATCCAGAAAACACTTAATCCGTTGGGTGTGGCAGTTGTTATTGAAGCCCAGCATTTGTGTATGATGATGCGGGGAGTTCAGAAACAAAACTCTGTTAGTACAACCTCGGATTTTACAGGTGCGTTTAAGAGAGTTCAAACAAGAGCGGAATTTATTAATTTGATAGGAACCAAGCTACACTAAATTATTATTGCAGAAATAATTTGATTTAGCAGTTTATTATTCATAAATTTGTATAAATTTTTTAAAATGGAATATATTTCTGACAGAATAACAATTGACAATGATTTATGTAATGGCAAACCTACTATTCGAGGAAAACGCATTACTGTTCAAACTATACTAGAGTTTTTAAGTGCAGGAGATTCACCCCAGGATATACTTAAGCAATATCCATCACTTGAGATGGCAGATATAAATGCATGTTTGAAATTTGCTGCCGGTTTTATGAATAATAGGTTCACAATTAAGTCTTTCGTAAATGCCTAAGTATATTGTTGATGTCAATTTGCCTTACTATTTTAACCTTTGGAACAACGAAAATTTTGTTCATGTAAGAGATATTAATGATGAATGGAGTGATAATCAAATTTGGGAATATGCTAAAGAAAACAATTTGATTATAATTACGAAAGATTCTGATTTTTCAAATAAAATAATTCTTAAACAACCTCCACCTCGTGTAATTCATTTGCGGTTTGGTAATCTAAAAATGAATGCTTTTCATGAATTTTTACTTGAAAAATGGAATGAAATAGATAAATTAATTACAAAGTATAAACTTGTAAATGTTTATTTAGACAGACTTGAGGGAATTGAATAAAAAATTTTTCTTAATTTTGAAAAAAAAATGAATGTTAAGCACAAAATTTTTTCAGCCCGGCAAGTGTGTACATAAATATTTTGAAGAAATAGCCCTTCAAAAACCACAGGCTACCGCATTAGTATTCAACAAAATAAAATTCACATACCGGGAATTAAATTCCAGGGCAAATCAACTGGCTGCCTACCTTATAAGCAAAGGAGTTAAACCTGATTCTATCGTTGGTTTACAAACCGACAGGTCTTCTGAAATGATAATAGGAATATTGGGGATACTTAAAGCAGGAGCTGCATATCTACCATTAGACCCTAAACATCCTTCGGAGCGCCTGAGACTTATAATAGAAGATGCAAAAATTACCTTAAAACTGACCTTGAGTAAAAATAAACTCAATGCAGAAATTGATGATGTTGAAGATATTTGCCTTGATACCGACTGGGAGCAAATTTCGGTTCACACAGACGAAAATCCTAATATTAAGCTTACAACTGACAATTTAGCTTATGTGATTTACACCTCCGGTTCAACAGGCAAACCAAAAGGGGTTATGATAGAACATAAATCCTTATTAACCCTGCTTAATGCCTTTGATACAATTGCACCCCTAAAAGAAAATCCGGCTTGCCTTTCAGTAACTCCCTTCGGATTTGATGTTTCGGTTTGGGAATTTTTCACCTCTTTGCTTTCGGGAAGTTGTCTGCACCTGCTCGAAACAGAGTTATTAATTAACATCAAACAGTTTATTGATTATATTTTTGAAAACAGTATAAGTTGTGCATATTTCCCCCCTTCCGTATTACAGGAGATAACGAATGAATTTGAAAGCCGTAATAAAAAAATACCATTAAAAAGGCTCTTACTTGGTGTTGAACCAATCAGGCAAAATATTCTTCAGCGTTTGCAAAATCTTTCGGAAGAGATAACAATAATAAACGCTTATGGACCCACTGAGACTACAATTTGTGCTACATCATATATATTTAAAAAAGAAGCAGCCCCTGAAAAACGAACACCAATCGGAAAAGCATTGCCGGGATACCAGGTTTATCTTGTTGATGATAAGCTCAATCCCGTAAGTCAGGGAGAAACAGGGCAGATAGTAATTGGTGGTAATGCACTTGCACGCGGATATCTGAATGCGCCCGAACTTACTAATAAAAAATTTGTAAAAAATATTTTCAGTACAAAAGATGGTAACAGGTTGTATTTAACAGGTGATATGGCAAGAGAATTACCTGACGGGAATATTGAATTTGAGGGCAGAAAAGATTTTCAGTTAAAAATTCGCGGGCATCGTATCGAACTCGGGGAAATCGAACACATTATTGAGAAACACCCTCAGATTAACGAAGTTGCTATTATTACTCTGACCGATAAAAATAATCTTAAAAAACTTGTTGCATATTTTTCATCGGATGAAGACAAGAAACCATTAGATGAAAAAGCTCTCAGGGAATTTATGCAAGCCAGACTACCTTCATATATGATTCCTTCAGCTTTTGTTAAACTTAATAAATTACCAAGAACCCCAAACGAAAAAATCGACCGTAAAGCTCTTGAAAAGCTTGAGATTACCATAAGCACACATGAAAACTATATAGCCCCTGAAAATAATATTGAAAAGCAATTAGCTGAGATATGGGAGGAAACTCTGGAAATACCGAGAATAAGTGTAACAGATGACTTTTTTGAAATTGGAGGAAATTCTATTTCAGCAATTATTGTAATTAGCCGAATTGAGGAAAAGCTGCAAATTACATTTCCGGTTTCTATTTTCTTTGAAAATCCTAACATCAGGAAATTTTGCGAAAATTTAGAGAACTGGCTATCGAAAAATATTAAAAAATCAAAAACCGGTATAAACAGAATTTCACGAGAGAAAAAATATCACCAACTTACATTTGGACAGGAAGAACTCTGGATACTTCACGAACTCGATTCTTCAAAGATAACTTATAACATACTGAACCGGATTGAAATTAACGGACTCCTTGATATAAATATTCTTAAAAAAACTCTAATACATATTATTAATCGCTTTGAAAGTTTGCGTACTGTATTTTTAAACCATGAAGGCACCCCTTTGCAACATATACTTGAGGATTTTAATTTTGATTTGCCTTTTTCCGATATCTCAGGAGACTCATCTAAGATGCAGGCTGTACGACTCGAAGAAATTCGATTGAAACTCGGACGGACAGTTTTTAATACCGGACAATTGCCTTTGTTTAAATTAGAGCTTGTAAAAACTGAACCTCATAAGCATTACCTGTTTCTTTCGATACTTCATATCATTTTCGACGGATGGTCAATGGGAATTTTATTAAATGAAATAAAAGAAATTTATTCGGCAATCTGCAGTAATAGTAAACCACGGTTAGCTGAGCTAAAAATTCAAAACATTGATTTTGCCAACTGGCAAAGAGAATATTTTAATAAAAACCTAAAGCAAAGTCAATTTGAATACTGGGACAATAAAATGACTCCCCGTCCACTTCCGCTGAACCTGGTAACCAACAGGCTAAAAAATATAGATCCGTCAAATGGATTGCGCTATTGGTGGCATATTCCTGCTGAAACAAGTAAAAAATTAAATCAATTCTCAAAACAAATGAATTCAAGTTTATTTGTTTCTCTGCTTTCGATTTTTAAAATTCTAATTAACAAATATTCCGGGCAAAACGATGTAGTTATCGGCACACCTTATGCAAACAGAAGCAGGCATGAAATTGAACCGCTGATAGGGTATTATACAAATATGCTCCCTCTTAGAACCAGGCTTAGAAAAAATATTAGTTACCGTGAATTTACCGAAGAGGTAAGATCAAGTTGTTTTGAGGCTTTTTCAAATGCTGATTATCCTTTTGGTCAATTGGTGAAAGACCTGAAAATAGAAAAACATCAAAGCAGACACCCATTATACCAGGTCATGTTTGTAATGCAAAACTGGCAAGACCCCGGAACTGAATTCTGTGAATTAAATATTTCTCAAAAAGAATTGGGAAATAATACTTCAAAAGTTGATCTTACACTTAATGTTGAAGAAATCGATGATAAGCTCGAATGTTGGTTAGAATATAATACATCAATGTTCAGCGAAAATGATATCAGTCAAATGGCTGAAAATTTCAACAAGCTCATTGAACTCTGTATCGCTGATACCGAAATCTTAGTAAGTGAGTTAAATCTAAAAGGCAAACCGGAGCACGGAAGTAAACTTAAGAAGAACTTCAGTTGTTTCATTATTGGCGAAGGAACTCTTCCTCTTTCTTGCGCTGAAATATTACTAAAAAACAATTGTCGGATTTTTGGAATTATTTCTCCTGACAAGAGTATCAAATCATGGACAACAGAAAGAGAGATAAATTTTTTTGAACAGGGAAACAAACTTTATGAAATTCTTGAAAATTTTGATTTTGATTATATCTTCAGCATTGTCAACAGCACAATATTTGACAATAAAACGCTAAAGCTCCCGAATAACTCCACTATTAATTATCATGATTCATTATTACCCGAATATGCAGGTGTATATGCAACAAACCGGGCAATAATTGATCGTAAAAAGAAACATGGTATCAGTTGGCATTATGCCATCGAAATAATTGACGGGGGTGATATCCTGATTCAAAAAGAAATTGATATTTCAGAAAATGACACAGCATTATCTTTACTCGCAAAATGCTATGAACCTGCTATTAATGGATTTGAAGAACTTGTTGAGAATTTAATCTCCGGTAAGGTTCATGCCAAAAAACAAGACCTGAAAAAACGAACATATTTCTCTTTATACAAAAGACCGGAAGCCGGGTGTACTATCAGCTGGGACCGGGATGCAGAAGATATTAAGGCTTTGGTTAACGCACTTACTTATGACGAAACATATCCAAATGAATTTGCTGCACCTAAGGTGTTAATTGATAATAAATTTTTCATAGTACGCAAAGTCAGATTACTTGATACATCTACAGAAAAACCCGCAGGTTGTATCCTTGCTCATGATGAAAATTCTATAACCATCTCAACAAATACCAGGGATATTTCAATAAGTGAATTTCTGACAATAGAAGGAGAAGAAATATCAGTCAGCGAACTTATAAAGAAGCATAAACTAAATAAGGATATTATACTTCAGGAAATTGATAAAATAAAATCCGGACAATTAAGCAAAATATACGGGCAAACATGCAGATATGAGTCCTTCTGGGTAAACAGGCTTTCTTCTATAATAAAACCTGAATTGCCTTATGAAAATTCTGATAAACGACAAAAAACAGAAGGCAGAAAAGAATTACTTAAGTTTATTATCCCTCAGAACATTATTGATAATTTTCAAAATTCAGCAAAAAATATTGAATTATCAGAATTCCTTCAAACAACATTCATATTATATTTATCATCATTAACTCAGAGCGGGGCATTTGATATCGGGATCAGTAGTTATAAAAATCATGATGAAATAAAAGATTTTAATAATTTTTTCAGCAGGTATATCCCGGTTCGTGTTAATGCAGATTATGATGCTGACTGTATAAGTAATATCACTAAGTTAATTGATAAAATCAGGGAAACTAATAATAAAAAATATTTTGCGCGTGAGATATACTGGCGCTATCCCGTTTTAAAGAAACTTGCAGATAGAAATAACTGGAAAAATTATCTGATTACACTTTGCAGGAATGAACCGGAAAATGAAACTTCTTTTTTACGGCTTCCTTCATCCTGCGCCCTTAATTTTGTAATTCCCGAACAAAGCAAAAATGCTTACCTGATTTTCGATACCGATATTATCTCCACTGAAAATGCGGAAAGGATCAAAAAGCAATTTATAATTTTTACCGAAGGAATAATCAGGCAGCCACACTTAGCACTGTCAGGAATATCCCTTTTAAGCCATGAAGAAAAACAATTGATTCTTGAAAAGTGGAATAATACACAAGCCGGTTATCCGATTAATTTTTGCATTCATGAGTTATTTGAAAAACAGGTAGAAAAAACCCCAAATGAAATTGCTCTTTTATATAAAAATATTAAATTAACATATCACGAATTAAATGCACGATCAAACCGTTTGGCGAGGTTTCTTCAGAGTAAAGGGGTAAAGAGGGAAAGCCTGGCAGGAATTTGTCTGGAACGTTCTGTTGAGATGATAATCGGGATATTGGGAATACTAAAGGCAGGAGCTGCATATTTACCCATTGATCCAAAATATCCGAAAGAACGAAAAAAATTATTAATAGAAACTTCAGGCGTGAAACTGCTTCTGACTTCAAGAGGATTGGCTGACAACCTGCCTGAATCTGAAAACCTGTTGATATTCGACGAGGATCAAAAAAATGAAATAAATAAATATCCGGCAGAAAATCTGACTTTGGAAAGCAAGCCTTCCGACAGGGCATATATCATTTTTACTTCCGGCTCTACCGGCATACCCAAAGGTGTACAAATTGAGCATAGTTCACTTGTATCTTTCACTCAAAATGCAATAAATGAGTATAAAATTGAAAAAAATGATGTAATGTTACAATTTGCATCAATTACATTTGATGCTGCTGTTGAGGAAATTTTCCCTGCTCTTTGCTC
>JAIORT010000309.1 GCA_021107975.1 Bacteroidales bacterium
CCATTTTACATAGCAAGGCGATATCTTATCTCAAAAAAGTCGCATAATATTATCAATATTATTTCCGGGATTTCTGTGGCAGGAGTTACTATGGGAACACTGGCGTTAATTGTTGTACTGAGTGTTTTTAATGGCTTCGAAGATTTGGTTAAATCGCTTTTCAATACGTTTAATCCCGATTTAATAATAACCGTAAAAGAGGGAAAAACATTTAATGCTGACCAAATTCCACGTGAAAAAATCAAACAGATTCCGGGAATAATAAGTTACACCGAAGTGGTTGAAGAAAATGCACTACTAAAGTACAAAACAGAGCAATATATAGTTACTATAAAAGGTGTCAGTGAAGATTATTTATATATGAACCCTTTGGATACAATGATTGTTGACGGCGAATTCTTAACTAAACAAGGAAATATTAATTATGCCATAATGGGTTATTTGGTTGCTTATCATTTGGGTATTAACCTGAATGATTTTACAACACCTGTTAATGTTTTTGTTCCGCGCAGAACAAAAAAAAGATTAACCGATATCGAACATTCATTTAACTCCGGGCAATTGATACCTTCGGCTGTTTTTTCAGTGCAGCAGGAGATAGATTCAAAATATATAATTGTTCCGATTGAGTTTGCAAGACAACTGTTAGAATATAACAATGAAGTTACCGCAATAGAATTAAGGTTACAAACAGATGCCGATATTAAGGCAGTGCAGGAAAGAGTCAGAGAAATTGTTGGTGAGCGGTTTGCCGTTAAAAACAGGTTACAGCAGCAAGAGCTTCTTTATAAAATAATGAAATCGGAGAAATGGGCAATATTTTTCATCCTTACTTTTATACTAATAATTGCTACCTTTAATGTTGTCGGCTCACTTTCGATGCTGATCCTGGATAAAAAGAAAGATATAGCCATTCTTTTCAGTATGGGAGCTTCTGCAAAACTGATAAAGAGAATATTTCTTATTGAAGGATTATTAATCTCTATTACCGGAGCAATTGCTGGATTAATAATTGGTTATATCCTCTGTGCGATTCAAATTAAATTCGGATTGATTAAATTAGGAGGCGACGCCAGCTCTTTTATAATTCCTTATTATCCGGTTGAGATGAAAATGCTTGATTTTATTGCCGTTTTTGTAACTGTATTTCTAATTGGTCTTGCTTCTGCATGGTACCCCGTAAAACAGATTTCACGTAAATATCTGCACAAGCGTGTTTCTGACTTTACAAAAAATCAATAAATCGGTTTACTGTTTCCATTGCCCAAACCCAAATCATCAAATTTGCCGACTACCGACTGCCACCTGCCGACTGAAAATTTTCTTTGATAATTATGTATCACATCAGGCAACCTTTTTCAAAGTACATTTGTCTTTCGATTGCGATAAGGTTTTTACATTTTAATTGCTTATCCTGATTAGCTTTAAGTAAAAAAAATCAATTTATTAATTAGTAAAAAAACAAAAATGATGAAGACTATTTTATTTGGAAAAATCCAGGTATTATCAATTCTATTTGCTTTGATTACCGGATTTGTTTTTGGCGGAAACATAGTAGTAAACAATAATGTTTCTACAAAGATCAATGTTACTGAAAATTCATATACGTTGATTAACCTGAATAGTACTGTTTCCGATATTAAATTTTTAAAGGTTGAAACCAATGAAGGGTTTTTTACACTTTTCAACATTAATAATTATGGTTACAGTGTAATGGAAGGCGATCCCAAGCTTCCGGTTCTAAAGAAACTCATTGAAGTGCCTGTAAATGCAACTTTTGAAATTAGTGTAAATGCACAGAATTACAAGGAATTCAATCTGATTGATTATGGCATTGAGAATTACATTATGCCCGCACAGCCACCGCTTTCTAAAAGCATTGACAATCCTGAAGACGTTGAATTTATTTATAATCAGGCAACTTACCAGATAGATGATTATTTTGGTCAGGAACTAATTAAAGTTGTGGATCTTGGTATTATGAGGGGAGTAAGACTGGCAAGAGTTGAAATAGCTCCTGTTCTGTATAATCCCGTTCAAAACAAGATAAAAGTATTTGACAATATTAATGTAAAGATAAATTTTAAAGGTGGTAATGTTCAGGCTACAATCCAGGAGAAGGAAAATATGTTCTCTCCTTACTTTGAAGGAATATACGGCAAGTTAATGAATTACAAACCAATTGATATAAAAGAGCTTATTACCGACGAGCCTGTAACTTATATTATTGTTGCTGATCCGATGTTTGAATCTGCGCTTCAACCTTTTATTGAATGGAAAACCAAAAAAGGATTTTATGTTGTTGAAGCTTATACTGATGATCCGAATGTTGGAACCACAACAACTTCAATAAAGAATTATTTAGAGGATTTTTACGATAATCCTCCCACAGGTTATAATGCACAAAGCTTTATACTTTTTGTTGGTGATGTAGCGCAAATTCCTGCTTTTAACAGCGGTGGACATGTTACCGACCTTTATTACTGTACTTATGACGGTAGCGGTGATATATATCCCGAATGTTATTACGGACGATTTTCAGCCAACAATTTAACACAACTACAACCACAAATTGATAAAACTCTTGAATATGAGCAATATCTTTTCCCCGATCCTACTTTCCTCGACGAAGTAGTGATGATAGCAGGTGCTGATGCCTCTCATGCCTTAACCTGGGGAAATGGTCAGATAAATTACGGTACAACTTATTACTTTAATGCAGCCCACGGTATATATTCACATACTTATTTACAGCCTGAACCCGGTGGTGGAAATTACTCTCAGAACATCAGACAAAATATAAGCGACGGAGTAGCTTATGCTAATTATACTGCCCACTGTAGTCCGTCAGGCTGGGGTGATCCAAACTTTACAACCAGCCATATTCCGGCATTAACAAATGCACATAAGTATCCCTTAATGGTAGGTAACTGCTGTTCTTCCTCAGCATTTAGCGGTGATTGTTTTGCCGAGGAAATTTTAAGAGCAGTTGATAAAGGGGCTTTAGGATATATTGGAGGTTCTGCCAGTACTTACTGGGATGAAGATTACTGGTGGGGTGTTGGTTATGAATCTATTTCAGCCAATCCGGTTTATAATCCTGCCAATCTTGGCGCTTATGACCGTACATTCCATGATAATGGAGAAATCCTGGATGAGTGGTATGTAACACAAGGACAAATGTCTCCGGCAGGGAACCTTGCAGTTACACAATCCGGATCAGGTATGGAAACATATTACTGGGAAATTTATTGCCTGATGGGTGATCCGTCGTTAATGATTTATTTCTCCCAACCTCCTGATGCAACTGCAAATTACCAGGGATTAATGGTATTGGGCGTTGCAACATTTACGGTTAATACCGATCCTTATGCTTATGTGGCAATTACTAAAGACGGAGTATTACATGGTTGTGCTATTGCTGATGACACAGGTTTGGCAGAAGTAGATATGTTCAACCCTATTACTGTTCCGGGTACGGCTGATGTTGTAATTACAGGACAGAATCTCAAACCTTTCATCGGTACGGTTAATGTTGCTTCACCTAACGGTCCTTACGTATTGTTTTATGAGCTTCAGATTGACGATAGTAATGGAAACAACGACGGTATTGTTGACTTCGGCGAAAACATCCTCCTTAATATAACCCTTGAGAACATGGGTAACCAAACAGGAACAAACCTGGTAGCTACAATCTCAACAACCGATACTAATCTGATAATTAATAACGCTACACATAACTGGCCTGATATTGCTGCCGGAGCAACTTCATTGCAAACAGGAGCTTTTGAATTTACGGTTAATGATGTTATTCCCGACCAGCATATAGTCCAGTTCGATCTTGAAGTAACAGATGGTACTGAAACATGGAATTCAATATTTAGTATTACTTTGAATGCTCCCGTTTTATCAATTGGTAATTATTATATTGATGATAGTTATGGAAATAACAACGGCAGATTAGATCCCGGCGAAGTTGCCGATATTGTAATACCAAATACAAACGAAGGAGGAAGCGATGCTTTAAATACTATTGCATCAGCTATTTCGGGCAGCTACTTAATTACTCTTAACAATACTTCTTTTGATCTTGAAACTCTTGCATCAGGAGAAACTAAAAACGCAGTATTTAATATTACTGTTGATGCAGCAGCTCAAATTGGCGATGTCGTATATATGGATTATGATATTGAATCAACTCCTTATTCTGCAAACACACTACTGGTTCTGAATATAGGTTTAATAGTCGAAGACTTTGAATCGGGTAACTTTGAATCTTATGACTGGGAATTCAGCGGAAATGCCAACTGGGTAATTGATGATAATAATGCATACGAAGGTACTTACTGCGCTCAATCCGGTGATATTGGTGATAATCAAACTTCAGGACTCTTTATTTCTATTAATGTTACTGCTGATGATCAGATTTCGTTTTTCAGGAAAGTTTCTTCAGAAGAAGGATGGGATTATCTCAGATTTTATATTGACGGAGTACAAAAAGGCGAATGGTCAGGCGAAGAAGGATGGGAAGAATTTTCATACCCTGTTACAGCAGGCGAACATACCTTTAAATGGGAATATACAAAAGATTGGTATGAATCAAATGGAAGCGATTGCGGCTGGATAGACTATATTGTATTTCCACCGTTTGCAGGAACATTCCCGCTTGGTGTTGTAGTATCAGCAAATCCGGAAGAGATTTGTGAAGGAGAAAGTTCACAGTTGAATGCTTTTGCTATGGGCGGTACAGGTAATTACACTTATGAATGGCAACCTGAAACAGGATTGAATAATCCGAATATTTCAAATCCGGTTGCTACCCCTGATGAAACAACAACTTATAATGTAATTGTTGATGATGGTGAAAATACCGTAACTGATAATGTAACTGTTGTTGTAAATCCTGTGCCTGAAACACCGACAATTGTACAACAGGGTAATTCACTCGTTTCAAGTGCTGTAGATGGTAACCAATGGTATAATTCTTTCGGACTTATCCCCGGAGCTATACAACAAATTTATATACCTGACACTACTGATGATTATTATGTTATTATTACTAATGAGTTCACATGTGAATCCGAGCCGTCAAATACAATACATTTTGTTTATACAGGTATGATTGAAATAGCAGACGGAAATGAAGTGAATATTTATCCAAACCCGTTTTCCTCTCAATTCACTTTGGATTACTCTCTCAAATCAGTATCAACTGTTAAGATTAGTATTTTTAATACTTTCGGACAGCAAATACATGTAATTGAAGAACAAACCGGTAAAGCTGCCGGAAATCACAGAGTAAGATTTGATGCCGGTAATCTCGACCCGGGAGTATATTATTGTAAAATTGAAACCGAAGATTATTCAATAGTTAAAAGGATAATTCATTCAAAATAATAATTAAAATATAAAATTAATAAATTCCCCGGCATAAGTTGGGGAATTTAGTTTAAACAAACTTATAAAACACAAACTAATGAAAAAAATAGTATTTGCAATTGTATTAATGCTTGGCGTTACAGGATTATTTGCCGGAAACGGATATGATGTTTCATTTAATCAACCGGCAAATGATGTATATGAATTAAATTTTAATCTCGATAATTATGAGATTTCACAGGTAACCATCAACGGAGTTACCTATTCTGATATCCTTTTTGATGGAAGTGTATTTACTCAATTGAAAGGTTTTGCTCAATTACCATTTATCAATGCTTCCGTTAAATTATCTGCAGATAAAAATGTAACTTTAAAGGTGATTGAGGGAGAATATGTGGAATATTCCCTTGAGTTTCCTATGTTACCTTCAAGAGGTGTTATATATCGTGACCAGGATCCTTCAACCATTCCTTACGAAATCAGCCCAAGCTCTTTCAGAGATGAATGGTATCCGCAGAATTTGGCAAATAACACTTCACCGTTTATTATTAAAGATTTAAGGGGTACAACGGTTTATGTTTATCCGTTCAGGTATAATGCTGTCAGGAATGTGTTACGTGTTTATCAAACGGTTACGGTTCAGCTTATCGAGAATGAAACACCTGCCGTTAATCCATTGGAAAAAGAACCTACAACAATTCTCAGGGAAATGAATGGTGTTTACAAATCTTTATTTGTGAATTATGAACAAACAAAAGACGACCTGACTATTGGTGAATATGGTGATATCTTTGTAATTTGCACCAACCGTGATGAAACAGCAATTCAACCTTACATTGATTGGAAAAAAGAAAAAGGGTATAATGTAACCAAAGAGGTTGTTGCTGCCGGAACTAATGTTAAAACTAATGTTCAGAATGCTTATAATGCAAATAACGATCTTCTCTATATCCAGTTAATAGGTGACTGGGCTGATATTAAGTGTGACATGCTAGGCGGAGAATTTCCTATGGACCCACAACTTGGCTGTGTTGTTGGTAGTGATGACTATCCCGATATTTGTGTTGGAAGGATTTCAGCTAACTCTCCTACTGATGTTACCGTACAAGTTGATAAGATCATAAATTATGAAAAGAATCCTGAAATAGGAGGAGCATGGTATAATGTTGCAACAGGTATAGCATCAAGTCAAGGTCCCGGCGATGATGGTGAAAAAGATTATGAACATCTTGATGTAATCTGGAATGATAAGTTAGATCCGTTTACGTATGATTCATACAATCCTATTTATGACCCAAGTGCTAATATTACAATGGTAAATAATGCAGTTAACGGAGGTACAAGTATAATAAATTATTGTGGACATGGGTCTCCGACATCATGGGGTACAACCGGTTTCAGCAACAGCGATGTAGCAGCTTTAACTAATGGAGATATGTTACCATGGATAGTATCTGTTGCTTGTAATAATGGCGATTTTCATACCGGAACATGTTTTGCTGAAGCATGGGCAAGAAAAAATGGCGGGGGCGCTATTATGTTCCTGGGAGCAACCATCAGCCAGCCTTGGGACCCGCCAATGAGAGGACAGGATTACTTTATGGATGTTTTTATTGGTGGTTATGATTATTCCGCACATCCGGGACAGAATGGAATCAACACCACAGAACAGCGTACCACTCTCGGAGCTATTATCTTCAACGGGCTTGTTCTTATGACAACCGAAGCAGGTTCGTCAAGCGACTGGAAAACTGCCAAAACATGGACTATGTTTGGTGATCCTTCTACCCAACCGCGTTCTGATGTTCCGGGTACAATATCTTTATCCTATGAAACAGTTATGGCAGGAATACCATTCGCTACAATTGTTAGTGGACCTGATGGACCTTTTGAAGGTGCAATGGTATGTCTCTCTATGAATGATGAATATTTTTCAGGAGTTACCGATGCTACCGGAAGTGTTACTATTGATCATACTTTAACTCCGGGTACTGCAAAAATGGTTGTAACCGGCTTTAACCTGGAAACAATTTACCAGGATGTTACTGTTGCATCATCAAACCAGGCTTGGATAGTAGTGGAAAATTACGAAGTAGATGATTCAAACGGAAATAACAACGGACAGGCTGACTACGCCGAGTCAGTTTTACTGAATGTTTCCGCCGAAAATGCCGGATCGCTTCCTGCTGTTGGTGTTGATGCTACTTTGAACACAACAGACCAATACATCACTATTACCGATAACTTATTTGCTTATGGCGATATTGGAGCAGGACAAATTGTTAACGGAGATGGCGCTTTTGCAATTGATGTTGCTCAGGATGCCCCGGATGGTCATAGTGCAATATTTGAAGTGGAATTTACCGATGGAAACAAAGACTCATGGACAAGCACAATAATTATTACTTTACATGCTCCTGTTATGGAATTGGGCGATTATACAATATCTGATCCGACAGGAAATAATAATAATAAAATTGATCCTGGCGAAACGGTTGATATAACTATCCAAATTCTCAATAATGGTTCATCGTCTGCTTATAATGTAGTTGGCAATCTTACATGTTCCGACCCGTATATTACAATTATTCAGGGAACCCAAAATTATGGTGATATTAATGGTAGTGGTTCACAACAGCAAATATTTACCGTTTCTGCTGATATTAATACACCGGCAGGGCATACTGTTACTTTTGAGCTTGCTATATCTGCTGACCTAAGTATCTCTGCATCCGGTTCGTTCTTAGAGGTTGTCGGACAAATCCCGGTTCTGATTTTAGATTTGGATGAGAATCATAATTCAGGAACAATTATGCAACAAGCTATAGCAAATAACGACATTGTTGCTGAATATGTAACATCCTTTCCTCCTGATTTAAACCTGTATTCATCTATATTTCTTTGCCTCGGTATTTATTCAAGCAATCATACATTAACTTCCGATGAAGGACAAACGCTTGCCAATTACCTGAATGATGGCGGCAACCTTTATATGGAAGGTGGCGATACATGGTGCTATGATGACCAAACGGCTGTACATTCTATGTTCAATATTAATCCAGCCGGAGATGGTTCTGATGATATGAGTGTTGTTGTCGGACAGACAGAAACATTTACCGAAGGAATGAGCTTTAACTATTCCGGCGAAAATAATTATATGGACAATATTGATGCAACTGCCCCTGCTTTTCTGATCCTGGAAAATCAATCACCGGTTTATGGTACAGGAGTAGCTTATGATGCAGGTTCATATAAAACTATCGGAACTTCACACGAGTTTGGTGGTTTGGATGACGCAACTTCGCCTTCAACCAAAGAAGAATTAATGGCAGCTTACCTTGATTTTTTTGGATTTACTACAACTTTACAAGCTTTGTTTGTTGCAAGCGCCACTGAGATTTGCGAAGGAGATATTATTGATTTTAATGATATGTCAACCGGAGATGTAGTTTCGTGGGAGTGGACATTTGAGGGTGGTGCTCCCGGAAGTTCATCCTTCCAAAATCCAAGTATAATGTATGCTACTGCAGGAACCTATGATGTAACACTAACTGTGTCGGATGGCGTTGATACCAATACACTTACATTGGAAGATTATATTATTGTAAATACATGTTCGGAAATTGCTGAAAATATTTTTTCTGAAATATCTTTATATCCTAATCCGAATAATGGTATTTTTACCCTCGAATTAAATAGCGAAGTTGATGACGATGTCAATATAAAGATACTCAATTCGCTTGGTGCAGTTGTTTATGAAAAGGGAAACATTGAGGCAACCGGCAACTTCAAAACAACTATTGATTTAAGTGAATTGTATAAAGGTCTGTACTTCCTTGTCATCGAAAACTACCAGGGGAGAACAGTTAAGCGAATTATTATTCGTTAGTAGTTTTCATGGTTTAAATTGGTTTTTGGTTAGAAGCCCCCGCATGGGGGCTTTTTTTTGTTTCGTACGGAAATTATA